>JAAEPJ010000001.1 GCA_024222485.1 bacterium
AGAACCATGGTCGGCCACTAAAGGCTTTGGATCGGCTGAACAAAGCATAGTTTTGGGCCTTTTCCCAGTATTTCCAGGCTTTTTTGAGTGTTCAGTATTTTTAGTATATAGCATATAGCACGTAGCACATAGCACATAGAATATAGCATATAGCACATATAATATATCATATATCAAAAGTACCTTCAGGTACCCAAAAGTACCCAAAAGTCAGGGCCCTCCTGTGAGGGTCGTGTCTGCATTGGTACTCACGTTTGACGTTTCCACGTCGAGGGTCTTCCTCGTCCGGGGGCTTCCTCTCCGTTGAGGGTCTTCCTGGTCGAGGGTCTTCCTCGTCCGGGGGCTTCCTCCCCGTGGGGCTGAGGGTCTTCCTTCAGGGGCTTCCTTCAGGGTCCTTCTCTGCCGTCTGTACTCCCTCCGGTCGGTCTAGAACAGTCCACTGGTGTATAAGGGACCAGCCCAGCGACTCTGAAACAGTTCGGCACATGATGTCTCGGTCACGACATCAAGTCAAAAGTACCCTCAGGTACCCAAAAGTACCTTCAGGTACCCAAAAGTACCCTCAGGTACCCAAAAGTACCCGCACCCCAGGTACCCAAGAAGTACCCCAGGAGTACCC
>JAAEPJ010000002.1 GCA_024222485.1 bacterium
AAGCGCCACGAGGTAACGGTCTATGATTACCCGGCTCTGCTGATGTCGATATCAGTTCACCGCTGCACTAGGTGCGACGAATACCATGAGGATCAATGGGATGAATAAAGGCATAGTCACCAAAATTCACAACCAGCTCGCCGCAGCTGAGAACATCGGTAATAAGGCCTGCGCGTTCAGCGTCGAAGATACACGCGAGATCCTGGCTCTGCTGGGTAAGGCAACCGAGTTCCGAGAGACCATAATTCACATTGTCAATCACTACCCGATCGATAATATTCACCAGAGCTTATGCGCTACCTTATGCGCTACCATTGAGGAGCACGATAAAAGATGAACCAAACCGATTTATTTAACGATTTCGGCAAAAGCGATACCCAACCGGAGCTCTATCAATGATTACCTACCACGGCAGGGACGATTTCGGCAAGCACTGGGCGCTCGAGATCCCGCCGGAGTTAATGCCACCCAGGGGGAACCTCGAGGTCGCGATCGTGGCCAACAAAGATGGCGTCTCTTTTGGTGGTCAGCGCATCAAATGGGACGAGCTCGACGAGGCCCGAAAAGACCATAGAGAGTGCCGCTATTACTGTGGGCCTGGGTGCCCCAGGGATCCGTACTGATGAATCTGCTCGAAGACAGTGAGTTTCTCGAATATCAAGGCATGGCTGAAAGCGCCAATCTGGTTAAAATGTCCGAAATCAAGGCCGAGACGTGGGAGCGGCTCAACGATCGCGGCGTCAACCAGTTCGGCGACAAGCTG
>JAAEPJ010000003.1 GCA_024222485.1 bacterium
ATTTAGAGGAAATAAATCCTTTCAAAGTCCCTTTTAAAGATTAAAAGATCAAGAGGGTTCAGAACCACAGAAATACGAGAAGGTGATTAGAGCATAGTAATATAAATCAGTAAAATGTAAACATTTCTTGAATATTTTGCTATCAAATGCAGTTGAGGATTTATATTTGAAATATTACTTCAAAATAAAGGGGTTTTATCCAAATTTCAATGCTGCAACACTGAGAAACAAATCAAGATAATTTGGTGCTAGGATTGAACGTTATAAAAAAATAATTTGAATTTTGAACACCAAAATTAAAGCTCGGAAGATATAAACTTTCACGACAGCCTTGAGAGAAAATTTACATTAAATGCAAAGAGAAATAAAAGTGCCTCTTGAAGAATAAAGTTTGGAGCTAGAAACTTATCGTAAACTACAGAGTAATGTTGACATTTGTTGTTGGACTGAAAAGGGGAGTTTTAAAGCTTCCCTTACCCTTTCAACAACGAAGTTTTTTGAATGAATATGCGCTTTTTTGTTTTTGACTCCAGGCTCTAGTGGTTAAAATTATAAAGTTAAACTTACGTTGAATTAGTTTCAGCAGCAAATAACTGAATTCCTTCAAATAATCAGTACTTTACAATTAACTTTAGCGATACAGCTCGTTATCCATTGAAAATATTCCTTCCCCGTACATGTTTAACCTCTTGGCAGTGAGGTAAGAAGAAGAAGTGAGGAAATGAACTTTGTGATACAATTTTAGGTCATGAGAGAAATTGTTTTTGTTTTTGCGCGGAACGTTTGAAGCGCGGACAAGTCACGAGGTCAAAAATCGCCAATGAAATTCAAGGGCCCTTAGGCCATCACAGCTTTGGCAGCCATGTTTACGTCATCGTTTCGATACTTTCAAACCCTTACAGTAGTCTTGTTACACAGGTAACCATGAAATTAGTTGATAGGAATTTTTAGTCATTAGCCTGATTG
>JAAEPJ010000004.1 GCA_024222485.1 bacterium
AGGTACTATTGAATGATAGAAAACGCCATTTAAATTATTTTGATATCTCCTTTTGTTTTCAAATCATCCACTAACTTGAAGTATCAGAGGATGACGTCATAATGTTTGCACATTATTTGGTTTACATATGGGGATATAGCTGTATCTCATCATGAAAAGATTATAGTTGCAAGAAATCTTGATGCACTGCTGCATAAATGTAATGCAGGTTATTAACTATGTATGCATGATTTTTGGGAAAGCATACTAATTGATAAGAAATATTGTAATTGCATTTCCCTTGGAAATGGAGTCAACGTAGTATATTTTCTGGACCTTTTACAAACAATGTGACGTCATCAGCCAATCCTACAAAATGGTGGACAACTTGAAAACCAAATGAGATATCAACAAACTTTTCACAGAGTTTCTTATCATTCAACAGTACCTATCATTTCCACCAATAAAATTTTTTGCTTCATGTGCTCTTTAAAGACCAAATGAGTGCTTGATTTTCACAATAGCTACAACCAAGGTAGCACAATGGATGAATATGGCTCAAGGTCGACAAGAATGCCAAATAGGTGATAAACACAACTAACTCCAGCAGAAAATACCACACTGTTTAGAAACACGTCAATTTGGTCAATTTGGGC
>JAAEPJ010000005.1 GCA_024222485.1 bacterium
CCCAAAAAGGATGATCGGCTTTTATTTGTTTAATTTCTTGTAAGATAAACGCATTCCTATTTGTTACAGAAAGAGATTTTTTTCTTTTTACTTTTAATCGTTTTTTTTAATTCAATAGTTAGGTCCGCAATAATATTCTTTATTTTATCTACTTTGTACTCTAAATTTCTTAATGGGGTACAGTATACCTCTTCCAGATTATTATGAAGACCTAAATAAAAATAGTATTGTTTATGTTGTGCCTTTTAAACATTTCGGTACTGGCTGGGGAGAAGTTAATGGGAATGAATTAAGTATTCATGTTTCTGAAGAAGGAACTTATAATATTTTAGTTTTTGGAGATAGAAAAGACAAGATAGCTATAGAGGGTTTTAATAAATATGGTGTTGAATATATTTAAGATGAGCAGGATAATATTTTATCAGCTAAATATGAATAGTTTTTTAGCATTATTTTCTGCTCAGGTTTTTGAAGTAAAGATTTTTATTATCTACTCATTTGTTGCTAGTGTATACTTTTGTGTGTCTTTGATAAAAAGCCCTGCACTAAGAACTTGAGAAGTCATAGTTTTTCTCCTATATTTTAAGCTAAAAAATTAATATTAAGAGGAAACTCATTTGAAAAAGTGTCTAAGCATTAGGAGTTAATTTCCCTTTTGAAAATTTTTGTTTTAATATCCAGAAAAATTAGGAAGCAACAAGGCACAATAATTAAGGTAACGAATGTTGCGGCTAAAAGTCCATAGGCCATAGCAATACATGCTGTCGCGACAAATGGTTCTTCACCGCCAATACCATAGATCAAGGGGATAAGGGCAATGATCGTTGTCAGTGATGTTAAAAGGATGGGTCTAAGTCGAGTTTTACATCCCTCAATGATTGATGCCGTTAAATGCTCACCAGAACTTAAATGGGAATTAATAAACTCTACTAAAATCAGGGAATCATTAACGATTACACCCGTTAAACCGATTACACCAAACAGTGCCATTAAGCTTAGTACCTCTCCATGAAAATAAAGTGCAAAAACTACACCAATAAACCCATAGGGGATTGAGAGCATAATAATGAATGGTTTAAAGAAAGAATCAAACTGAACAGCTAAGATAAAGTAGATTAAAAGTAAAGAAATGAGCAAAGCTTTGCCCAATGATTTAACAGATTTTTCTGTTACTTCCCATTCTCCGGCGAGTTTATAAGAATATCCGGGGTAAGCTTTTAAGATTTTTGTGATGATTGGCTTTATTTTAAGATTAGCTCCTGTTGTTTTAATTTTAGAGGGGTTTACATTGGTTGTAACTTTTATTGTGCGTGTACCATTTTCATGTTTGATGCTTTGCAAGCCGCTGGTTCGCGTAAAGTTAGCAACTTGTGAAAGTTTAATTAATCTATTCTGGTTATTAGGAATTAAAATATTATTTAAAGCATTAATTTTATTGCGTTTATGCTCATCAAGTTTAATCAAGATTTTTATTTCTTCTGTTCCTTTTCTTAAAGTTGTTGCAAGACCGCCTTCAAAAGCATAGCGAATATTTTGGGCAACTTGTAAGGTCGTAAGCCCCAGTCGCATAGCTTTTTCTTCATTGACTTCTATGCGGATTTCGTCTTTTCCTTTAAGAAAATCACTGCCAATATCAATTACTCCCGTTATATTAGTAATTTTTTTAATAATTTTTTGGGTTATTTCCTGTAGAGTATTTAAGTTGTTGCCACTTACGGCAATTTCGATTGGTTTGCCTACAGGCGGACCATCTTTAGCTTTTTGAAAGTCCATGCGTAATAATCCTGGCATATTTTTTTCTTTAATTTTAGTTCTCAGTTCATTAATAATGGTATCAGCCCCTCTTGCTCTTGAGGTTTCAGGTGTTAGATAGATAATACTTATCGCATAACGAGAGCCGTATTTATTGGTAGGTCCACCGGAGGGGTCACCATTAAATCCGAGTTCAGTTGTAATGTTTTTTAACTCAGTAATCGGCAGCTGTATTACAATTTTTTCAAGCTCTGACATGATACGATTAGTGCCTTCAATAGAGGTTCCTTCTTCTGCGTCCATTTGCACATAAATCACTTCAACGGTATCAGGGAAAAGATCAAAGGGTAAAAATTTTACAGCAAAACCGATTGTTGCGACTAAAACTAAGAATGCCACAACTAACAACAGATACCTAAATTTTAATGAAAAGGTTATTAATTTTTCATAGTTGGTTTCAATATATTTATGATAAAAATGATGATTCCCTATTTTTTTGCGTTCATGTTTAGACTTGATTGGTTTAACCCATTCTGCCAAGTGCGTTGGCAGAATAATAAATGCTTCAAATAATGAGGCAACGAGACAAAATATTACACCTATGGGAAAAAATACTAGAAATTTCCCTATGATGCCATAGACAAACATTAAAGGTGCAAAGGCGGCAATAGTTGTCATAATCGTTGCAAGGACTGGTCTAAAAACTTCTTGAACGCCTTTAATTGTTGCTTCTTCTGGAGGAAGACCTTCTTCCATATGCCTAAAAACATTCTCAGAGACAACAATAGCATCATCTACAATCATTCCAAGGACAATTATTAAACCGAACATGGTAATCATGTTTAAAGAAATATTAAAAAAAGACATCATTAAAAGCGCCATCATAAAAGCAAAAGGTATGCCAGCCGCAGTCACAAGTGCTATTCTAAAGTTTAAAAATATTAAAAGTACAGCGAGTAAAAGTACAAGCCCCATTAAGCCGTTGGATGTTAAAGCTGTTAAGCGGCGTTTGACATAAAATGACATATCATTGAGAATATTAAGGTAAAGTTCTGGATGTTCTTTTTGAAAGTTTGTTGTAATTTTTTTAATTTGATCTACTGTCCGAATTGTATCTGCACCATTTTTTTTCATAGGGATGAGACTGATAGCAACACGCCCGTCAGTTTTATAAACACGATCATTGTCATCTAAAATACGAGATACTTTGGCAACTTCATTAATTTTAATTTTTTTACCTTCGTAACTACTTCTAACAATCACTTTTTTAAACTCATCAACAGTATCAATTTCACCTACTGTTCTGATTAAAATTTCTTTGTTTCCCTCCGCAAATTTCCCTCCAGGCATATTGATATTTTTTCCAGCAACAGCCGCAATAATTTGAGCCAGCGAAATTTCATAACTAGAGAGTTTGTTCGGATCAGCCTCAATCCAGATTTCTTCATTTTTCCAGCCACGTAACTGGACGGAACCAACACCATCAATAGTTTTAAGTTGATTCTCAAAGCCGTTAACATAATCTCGCAGAATAAATTCGTCTATCTTATCGGAGGAAAAAGAAATTTCTATTAATGGTTCGTCAAAAACAAGTTCTCTAGTCTCAGGATTTTCAGCATCATCAGGAATATCAGCTTTATCTACAGCACTTTTGATATCGTTTATTACTCTGTTTCTAACGGCTGTTTTTTGTCTTAGTTCAAGCTCAATAAAGATTGTAGCATTGCTTTCTCTTGAGGTTGAAGTATATTTATCAATGCCATCGACAGTATCAATTTCTTTTTCTAAAGCAAAGGTTATAAGCCGTTCAACCTCATGAGGTGAGGCCCCAGGATAGTTGACAGTCACTATAACATAATCCATATCAATCTTAGGGAAAACTTCTCTTTGCATATTAAGTGCCGTAAAAATTCCCGCAATAATAACACTAACTGCTAACAGATTAACAAAAACACTTTTTTTTAAAAATAAGGATGTGATGTTCATTTTACTACTCTAAGAGATGCTTTAGCATTCTTTTTTAAATTTCTCTTTTACTCTCAGATATCCCCTTACAATATTCTGACCAGTTATATTTTGTAAATAATAAAAATACAGTTTGGATCAATGCCAAGTGTGAGTATCCTTGCGGAAAGTTACCTGTTAACTCTCCTGTCTTAATGTTGATATCCTCAGAAAGTAAGCCAAATTTATTGACATGATTAATGATATTTTCAAACATTAACTTAGCTTTCTTTTTTTCACCTATTAAGTATAAGGCATTAATCATCCAAAAGGTACACACAATAAAAGCATTCTCTGGCAGACCAAGTCCATCATCTGTGGTATAACGCATGACTAGGTTGTTTTTAACAAGTTTATTATACATTGTAAGCACCGTGCTCTGCATGCGTTCATCACTTGCTTCTAGAAATTTATAGTGTAACATTAAAAGGTTGGCAGCATCAAGATCCGTACTACCATAAGACATTGTAAAAGATTTTAGGTCGTCATCCCAACCTTTTTTTAGGATATCCTCTTTGATAGTGAGTGCTATTTCATCGCACATTTTACCGTATTCTTTATCTCCAACATGCCGAGCTATTTTAGCTGCACGGTCAATCGCGACCCAGCTCATTGTTTTAGAATAAACAAAATGTTTTGGTTTATTCCGGAATTCCCAGATGCCATTATCTGCACTTTTCCACTCGCGTTTGACAGAGTTGACTAAGGATCTTACAAGGCTCCAAACTTCTTCATTAATATGGCTTGGAACCCGTGGTTCAACCATGAAGTAAGTATAAATGGTATCGATTAGTTCACCATAAACATCATTTTGTTTTTGTTTATACGCATCATTACCGATTCTAACAGGTGCTGAGTTTTTGTAGCCTTTTAAATGTTTTAAAATTTTTTCTTCTAAAATATTTTCACCATTTATTCCATACATGATGGATATTTCCATATGTTTTAATAGCATACGATTAAGGATAAAATGGATATAGTTGCGTGATGATTTTGAATGTCCTAACCTTGCATAAGTATCAACGGTCATAGAAGCATCGCGTACCCAGCAATAACGATAATCCCAGTTACGATTTTTGCCTACTATTTCGGGGATTGATGTCGTTGGGGCTGCTATAACTGCACCTGTTTTTTGGAATGTTAAAAGTTTTAAAGTGATAGCTGAGCGCATAATTAAATTTTTATATTTTTCAGGTGATATTGTCCGTGAGGTCCAGCTTAACCAGTATGATTTTGTGCGTTCGTATTCCGTGTAGACACGTTGCATATCGATGGCATCAATTTTTTGATGATAAGATAAGAGTAGGTATGAAGATTTATGAAGTTCTATTTCTTTAGCATTTATAACATCCTGTTTATTAAAATTCGTGTAAAGGTAGTAGCTGGTATGAAGACCAGTTGCACTTTCAGTTTTGATGAAATTTTTAGTCAGGGAATGTTTTGCCTTTGTTTGTGCATAATTTGGCTTAAGATCATAAATTATTTTAATTTTGGGTTTGCCAGAGATCAAATGAATATTTCGATGAATCTCTGGTGGACAATAATATTGACAGCGTACAGTATAGAACCGCGGCATATAATCAAAAATTTCAAACTCACCATCTGCTGTTTTGTATTTTGTTCGCAGGATTGCGGTATTTGATATATATGTTTGTGATTGTGAAATTAGGTTACTGACTTGAATCCCGAGTTCTCCACCTTTTTGTTCATCTAAAATTTTAGCGCAGATTGAAGCTGAGTCGAAGTATGGCAGACATGCCCAAACAATACTTGAGTTCTCATCTATTAAAGCTGAGCTCATGCAATTACCAATAATGGCATAGTCCATATTTATTTCCTTTTATTTTTGAGATAAAGACAAAACAAACTTTATCTTTATCTGTTTTATATTATTTTTTGATATTGTCAATCGTATCAAGGCTAAATCTCGATGCTTTATAAATCAGTATACTTAAAAAGTTCCTTATCAACCAATAAAAACTGAGGGGAGTAACTTTTTTAAAAAAGCTTTAATTTTTATGCTAAAATTGATCGAACTTCATAAATTTTGTACAATAATCTCGTCAGTGGAAAGATATTTATTAATTTTTTAAATAAGACAAACCCAGTTCAAAAGGAGCCTAATATGTCAGGACATAATAAATGGTCAAGTATTAAACATAAAAAAGGTGCAGCAGATGCCAAACGGGGAAATTTATTTACTAAGTTGGTTCGTGAAATTACAGTATCTGCTAAGTCCGGTGGTGGTGATCCAGATATGAATCCACGGCTTAGAACGGTCATTGATACTTCTAAAGCTGCTAATATGCCTGCAGATAATATTAAAAAAGCTATCTTAAAAGGCACAGGAGAGTTGCCGGGTGTAAGCTATGAAGAAGCAGTTTATGAGGGATACGGTCCAGGCGGAGTCGCTGTTATTGTTGAGGTTACAACGGATAATAAAAATCGTGCAGTCGCTAGTATTCGTAAGATTTTCTCACTTTTTAGTGGCAATATGGGCGAGACTGGCTGCGTTGCTTGGATGTTTGACACGAAGGGGATGATTACTTTTGATAGTGAGGTGGGACTTGAAGATGAGGTTATGGATATTGCCTTAGAAGCTGGAGCAGAAGATTTTAGAGCTGAACCTGGTATTTATGAAGTACTTACTGCTAAAGAAGACTTTGAAGCGATAAAAACAGTCTTTGACAATAAAAATTTAAAATATTTGGGAGCAGAGGTTACTAAAGTTCCACAAAATAAAATTAAGCTTGAGGGCAAAGAAGCAGATAGTATGCTTAAAATGATGGCTAAACTTGAGGAACATGATGATATCCAAAATATCTATGCTAATTTTGATATTGATGACTCAATTATTGAGTCATTTGAACTTTAAAGAGTCATTATATGAAAATTTTAGGGATTGATCCTGGAACAGCAATAGTGGGTTGGGGGGTTATTGAAAAAGGTACGAATATTAACCCAATTGCTTATGATAGTATTATGACTAGTAAAAAATTGAAATTACCTGACCGGTTGCTGCAAATTCATACAGAGCTTAGCCATATAATTAAAACATATCAACCTGATGTTGCCGCTGTTGAAGAATTATTTTTTGTTAAAAATGTCACTACAGGTATGTCCGTATCACATGCGAGGGGTGTTATTTTATTGGCTTTAAATCAAGCGGGTGTAGAAATTTTTGAGTACAAGCCCATGCAGATTAAACAGGCTGTTACTGGTTATGGTCGTGCAGATAAGCGGCAGGTGCAACAAATGGTTAAAGCAACCATGGGACTAAAAGAGATTCCGAAACCAGATGATACAGCAGATGCTTTGGCTGTTGCTCTTTGTCATGAACAAAATATTAAGTGGCAAAAAATTATAGGAAAACATCAGTGACTTTCTTATGTTTGAATCATTTTAGCTTGAAATTTTTTTGATTTGGAACGCTGATATTTTTTATAAAAATGGTCACTTTAAAGATATAAATAAAATTATTTTATAAACTAAAATAACAGGAGCAAAAAATGGCAAGAATAAAGCCTTTAAAGGGAATTAGGTATAATTTAAATAAAGTTGCAATTGAAGATGTAGTTGCACCTCCTTATGATGTGATCTCCTCTTTTGAGCAAGATGATCTTTACCAAAAATCAGAACTCAATATCATCCGTTTAATCCTTGGGAAAATGAATGATACTGATGATGGTGAAAATAATAAGTATACAAGAGCTGCTGAGTTTTTTAATTTTTGGCAAGCAACAGAGGATTTGATTGTTGAAGATAAGCCGGCAATTTATGTTTATTCTCAGGATTTTGAGTTTGCAGAAAAAAGCTACTCGCGTACAGGGTTTTTAAGCCTTTTAAAACAGGAACCTTTATTTGAAGGTACAATTTATCCACATGAGCGGACACTATCTAAGCCAAAAGCAGATCGGTTAAACTTAACAGTGGCCTGTAAATCAAACTTTAGTCCGATTTTTGGGCTTTATAATGATGAATCAAAAATAGTCAAAAATATTTTAGAAGAAGTAATTCAAGCATCGGCTGACATTGATTTTAAGATTGCCAACGGTGAGCGCAATCGTGTTTGGGTTGTAACGGATGAAGAAAAGATAAAGAAGCTTACAGAGACCTTAAAAGATGAGAAAATTTTTATTGCGGATGGTCATCACCGGTATGAAACTTCTATGAATTATACAAAAAAAATGAAAGATTTAGGGGAAACAGGTAACTTTAATTATATTATGACATTTTTATGTGATATGAATGACGAAGGTTTAGCCGTTTTTCCAACACATAGAGTTGTTAAATATAATGTTAAAATGGTTGATTTTTTAAAAGAATTGGCAAAGGATTTTTATGTCAAAGATATTAATGCAGAAGATTTAGATGCCACGATGGCAGCTGAGTTTTTTAAAGGAAATATTAGCTTTGGTCTTTATAATGGTGATAAATATGCACTATTAACATTGAAAGATAAAACTCAACTTGCCAAGGAAATGGAAGGGTCGGTGTATTATAGAGAACTGGATGTGGCAGTTTTGGAGAGCATGATTTTTGAAAAACTTCTAAAGTTTTCCAAAGAAAGTATTGCGATGCAAGAACATTTAAAGTATGTTAAGGGTTTTGACCAGACAATAGAGTTGATCAAAAATAAGAAATATGATTTTGCTTTTATCATGAATCCTACTCGTCTTGACCAGATAAAAAATGTAGCATTAGCTGGCGAAGTAATGCCTCAAAAATCAACATATTTTTATCCGAAATTATTAACAGGTCTTGTGATTAATAAATTTGAAACTAAGTAGGTTTATTTTGTAGAGGAATTTGCCTCTACAAAAGTTTTTCTTTGAATAGTTTTGCAGCTTTTTCGATATTTTCTACAGCAAAGATTGCTCTGACAATGGCTAGGCGTTTTAGACCTAGCCCGGTTAAAGAGTCAATGTTATTTTGGTTGATTCCGCCAATAGCTACAGCAGGGATTTTAACAGTATTTTGTACTTTGTAAGCAAGTTGCATGCCAATTGGTAGGTATGTTGGCTTAGTAGGTGTTTGCACAAGTGGACCAATGCCAATATAATCAGCACCTAAAGTTTCTGCTTCTATTGCTTGGTCTAATGAATGCGTGGATTTTCCAATAATCATTTTTTTGTTGATTAATTTTGCGACTTCTTTAATGGGGAGGTCATTCTGCCCAAGGTGTACGCCATCAGCTTCACCTAAGATGGCTAAATCAAGACGGTTATTAATAATGAAAATTACATCAAATTTACGGGTAATTTTACGAATTTTATGGATTAAAGTTAATTTATCTTGATCAGAACGCCTGCTTTCATCCCGATACTGTAAAATATCAACTCCACCTAAACAAGCTGCCTCGACCATTGATTCATAGGTATAGCCATCCATAGGTTCAGTTGTTATGCCATAGAGTTTAATATTTTTAAGTTTTTCTTTGTTTGTCATTTGGGGAAACCTTTTCGGATATTTAACAAGCTGATTTTTATTCTTAGCTTGTTTCGTTTGAAAATAAGTATAAGAATTATTATTTTTTTTAAGAAAGTTGAGAGACTTTTAACAAGAGAATTATATTTATTTAAAATAAACTACTTATTTTTTTGATTAGCTAGAAACCCTTTTAAAAAGTATGCAGGCATTGGTGCTTCAAACTTAAGAATATCACCAGAGTGTGGATGTTTAAAAATAATTTTATGTGCATGCAATCTTAGTTTTTTTTCGCCATCAGGAATACCATATTTCGTATCACCAACTAAAGGGTGTCCTAATTCTTTAAAATGTACTCTGATTTGATTTTTTTTCCCAGTTAAAAGTTTAATCTCGATCAGACTAAAGTCATGATTATTTTGAAGAACTTTATACTTCGTTTTAGCAAGAGTTCCTTCTCTTTCATTTTTTGTGGAAGATACATGGTAGTTTTTATTTTGGGTTAAGAAAGAAGTTATCGTCCCGGTTTTGTTTGCGGGTACTCCATGGACAACAGCTGCATATCTTTTGCGGATATTTGGCCATTGCTTTTCTAGGTTGTTTTTTGCTTTCAAAGATTTAGCAAAAATTAAAATTCCTGAAGTGTCACGATCAATTCTGTGAACCACAAATAAGTTTTTTGTTGATTTTTTGTTGCCCCGCCTGACGTATGTAGTGAGGCGTTGATGTGCAGTTTCTTCGCTTTCATAGGGGGCAGCAAGACTTAATAGCCCGGATTCTTTGTTAATAATAATGATATCGATATCTTCATAAATAATTGTTAGTCCTTTTGGAAGGTGTTTTTTTGGTACAGGTTTTATTTTTTTTTTAGCTGAAATCTTTTGCATATTGATGATAACCCTCTTGTTCTAAATTTTCTTTTTTGATGAATTTTAAAGCAGCTGAATTTATACAGTACCTTAAATTTGTTGGCTCTGGACCATCTGAAAAAACATGTCCAAGGTGTGAATTAGCTTTTTTACTCCTTACTTCAGTGCGTTTTCCAAGCAGGCTTCTATCTTCTTTTTCAATAATATTGTTATGCTCAAGAGGGTTGGTAAAACTTGACCATCCTGTATTGGATTTAAATTTATCTAAAGAGCTAAAAAGTGGTTCTCCAGAGAGAATGTCCACATAAATACCTTCTTGGTAATTATTCCAGTATTCATTGTTAAAAGCAGGTTCTGTGCCATTTTCTTGTGTAACATGATATTGTATTTTAGTTAACCTGTTTTTAATCCAAACAGTATCTAAAAAATTATCACGACCAGATCTAGATCTGTAGTATTTATATTTGAAAGGGTGTTTTTTATAATAATTTTGGTGGTTTTCTTCCGCAGGATAAAACTTAGTTGCTTGGCTTATCTCAGTGACTATAGGGTTTTTAAATATTCCTTTAAGAGCTAAGTTTTCCTTTGATTGTATTGCAATAATTTTTTGTTCTTCATTCGCATAAAAAATTGCGGGACGATATTGTCTGCCACGATCAACAAATTGCCCTTGACTATCAGTAGGGTCAATATTCTGCCAAAAGATATTAAGGAGCTCCTCATAACTCACTTTAGTTGAATCATAACTAATTTGAATAGCTTCAAGATGTCCTTTTTCAGCATAATCTTGGTAGGAGGGATTTGGTTGCGTTCCATCGGTATATCCAGCGATAACTTCAATGACTCCATCTATTGATAGAAAGGGAGAAACCATGCACCAAAAACAACCTCCTGCAAAGATAGCAATTTTAATAATAGGCATATAAAAATTCCTTTAATAAAAAAAAAACACCAGCCGACAATACTTGCCAACAGGTGTTTTTAATTTTGTAATTTTAGTTAAAACTATCAATAAAGTATAAAGATTAGAAGTCTCTTCTCGGTCTTTCTTCTCTTGGTCTTGCTTCATTAACTCTTAAGTTTCTTCCTGAATGTTCTTTGCCGTCAAGATTGCTGATTGCTGCTTTCCCTTCGTTATCAGAAGACATTTCGACAAAGCCAAAACCTTTAGCTCTACCAGTTTCTCTATCTGTAATAATTTTTGCACTTACTACATTACCAAATTCTCCAAAAACTTCTTCAAGTTCCTGTTCTGTCATGCTGTACGCCATGTTCCCGACATAAAGATTCATACTATTTCCTTCCTTCCTTTTCTAAAAACAGCTACAACTTGTAGCTTATATATTTGCCTCATTTTTGAGGTTCTGAAAATATCTTATAAAAAAAAAAAAAAAAAATACAACAAAAATAAAAAGTTAGCTTTAAGAAGATATCTACACCTCTGGCATTTTTTTATTTTGCAGTATCATGATGAGGTTTAAATCTGTAAAAAATCAATTTTTTTCCCAAACTTAAATTTAATTTGCTTTTCAAGGTTAATTAATTCTTCGGTACTAATTTTAGGTTGAGCACTCTCCGTTTTTTTTAATTCAAGCAGAAAGCTTTCAGCCTCGATTTTAGCAATCTCAATAATCTCTAAATCTGTCGTAATATCTCCAATCGTTAGATTTAAAAATCCATGTTGATTTTTTCCTAAAAATTCTCCTGGACCTCTTAGGTTTAAGTCTTCTTCTGCTAATTTAAAGCCATCCGAGTGATTAATCATAGCCGCAAGCCTTATTTTTGCTTTATCATTCATCTTATTAGGAACTAAAAAACAAGCACTATGATATTTCCCACGCCCAATTTTTCCTCTTAGCTGATGTAAAGTCGAAAGCCCAAAGCGTTCTGCATGCTCAATCACCATCACTGTAGCGTTTGGGATATTAACTCCGACTTCAATAACAGTTGTAGAAATTAAAATTTTTATTGTCCCGTTTATAAATTTTTGCATAATATTATTTTTATTTTCAGCGTTCATTTTCCCATGTAATAACCCCATCTCAATATCTTGAAAATATTTAATTTTTTAAACATTTCTTCTGCTGATTTAAGTTCAAGTTTATTGTTCTCTTCAATAGCGGGGTAGACAAGATATTCTTGTCTACCGTTATGGATTTCCTCAAGCATAAACTGTATAGCTTCATTTTGTTTGGAAATTATTGTTTTGATAGGCTTTCTGCCTTTAGGTAACATTTTAATGGTAGAAATATCAAGGTCTCCATAAATAGACATTGCTAGTGTTCGTGGAATTGGGGTAGCTGTCATGACTAAAATATAGGGGGTACTCGCTTTATCCCTCAGCATTAACCGTTCTTTTACTCCAAACTTATGTTGTTCATCAATCACAATTAATTTTAAATTTTTAAAATTCATATTTTCGCTAAAGAGTGCATGTGTTCCTATCAGAATATCAAAATTTTTTTCTTTGAAAATAGTTTTTTGTTTTTTTGTCATTGACCCTGTTAAAATTCCTAAAGAAATTGGTGTATAAGCATTCGGAGATGAGTGTGGCGTTTGTAGGGGGAGGGCAACACTTTTTGTGAGAGCAGAAGATTTGTTAAGTGGAGGGGTAGCTAAAGAATTAATTTCTTGAACAACTTTCTTAATTGATTCAAAGTGTTGCCTAGCTAGAACTTCTGTTGGTGCCATGATGGCGGCTTGATAGCCGCTTTCTACAGCTAAAAGCATGGCTGAGAGTGCGACCACAGTTTTTTCACTGCCAACATTTCCTTGCAAGAGTCGATTCATTGGAAAGTTTGATTGCATATTTGTAAAAATTTCATTAATAACCTTTTTTTGGTCGTTTGTAAATTCAAACCCTAAGTGTTTTCTAAAGGGCGAAAGTAAGGTTTTTGTGAGTTTATAGGTATGCGATTTTTTAATTTTTTTAAGATCATGGTATTTTTTCATTAAAACTATTTCTAAGAGAAAAAATTCATCAAATGCTAACCTAAAATAAGCAGCCTGTTTCTCTGCCCAGTCAGTCGGGAAATGTATTTTTCTAAGAGCTTTTGGCAAACTCATTAGTTTTCTTTTATCTTTTATTTTTTTTGGGAGAAAATCTTTGATTTCTGTAAATTGATATTGAGAAACTTGCCAAAGCAGACTCCTTAAAAATTTTGTATCAATTTTTAAGGAAGCAGGATAAATTGGGATGATTCGGTTAGCATTAATTGAATCATCAGAGACAGTTTCGTAGTCAATAACATTAAATCCCTCAATGGTAAGCTCACCTGTTAGAAAAAGAAAAGCACCCTTTTTAATATCCTTGGTCAGGTAAAATAAAACATTAAATTTTCTGGAATATTTTCTTATCCATTTAACTTTAATACTTGTTGTTTTATCCTTAAGAAGTGCTTCAAAAATAATAAACCCATTACGGGTTTTAAGAGAGGATGTACTTACAACCTCAACTAAAATTGTAGCGCGTACTCCTAATTCTAGGTTATTCACCTTTGTATTTACTCGTCGATCTTCCCATGCCCGTGGAAAATAGAATAACATATCATGAATAGTTTCTAACCCTAGCGCCTTTAAATAGTTAAATTTTTTAGGATCAACACCTTTTAAATATTGTAGTGAATCATTAAGTTTTATTGTGTTTTCTTCCTTCATTTTGTTTCCTCATTTTAGCGCTCATAGTTTTTATTGCGGGTAATTTAATACAATACTAACTAGCTTTCTAAATAGATATCCAAACTTTAAAAAGCCTTTCAAGTCCTAAATAAATTATTACTAAAGTGGCAATTCTTACTATTGAAACATGAAGTGAAGGAAAGGTTGTTTTTGTAAACCTTGTAATATTGCCAATAAAAATTGCTAGAATTAATAAAAGATTAATAAAGCTCATTAAACCAAAAACAAAGCCAGATGTTAATGCTAGAAATTTATTGATAACTGTGAGGTTAAGGTTTGTTAAAAAAATTTTAAAGGTTGTATTCGGTTGCAGTCCTAAAAAAAAGCCAATAAAAAAAAGCCAGTAATATTGTAATTTACTTTTTAACCTCAGAAAGGCTGAAATAATGATGAGCATAGCAAAAAATGCAGCTAAATAATCAAAAATTTTTGTTTCATAAAAATAAATGATAAAGGAGGCACGAGTTAAGTTTACCGAAAGACCGGCTAGAATCATAATAGCTAATAGCCGGCCTAAGAATAAAAAAAGTATACTATGTAAAGCTTGCTTAGCATTATTTGTTTGTGCAATCATATAGGGGATCATAAAGCTACAAGTAGTAAAAGTCGTTGTCAGACCAAAGATAATACCCATTACTGCAATATCTGTAAAAAATTTAAAAATCATAAAATTCCCCTCGGATAATAATCATTATAAAACAAATTTTATTATTTATATGATTTTTTAAATAGATTATTATTCTATTATCTTTTATATTTACAAACATTCATCATAATAAAAATTTGTTTTATTTTTTGTATAGATTAAAAATATAAAAATTCTTTTTAATTTTACAAGCAAATACTTTGAAAATCAAATATTGACACTCGTCGAATATTCAAATATAATATTACACTATTTTTATTATAGATACAGGCAGCTATCAGTGAGGGAAATTAAATCACGCAGTAGACTGTTTCTAAAATATTTTATTTTTTAATTGATAAAATTATGGTTGCATAGGAGGCATAAAATGAAAAGAACATATCAGCCAAATGTCAGAAGAAGAAAGAAAAAACATGGGTTTTTAAAAAGGATGCGAACAAAAGCAGGTAGGAATATTTTGCAATCACGCAGAAAAAAAGGTAGGCAAGTTCTCTCTGCCTAATGATGTTTCTTTTTGGGAATGTTTAGGTATATAACTTGAAAAAATAAAAATGCCAAAATTTACATTCAAAGAGAAACTCAGAGAAAAAAAAGATTTTGAAAGGCTTTTTAAATATAGAAAATGTTTTTTTATTAGCAATTTTATTATTTATATTTGTCCCAATGGACTAGCTTTCTCAAGGCTGGGTATTTCAATTAAAAGAACAGTTGCTAAAGCATATAAAAGAAATCGGATGAAAAGGCTTATTAGAGAATTTTTTAGACTGAATAAACCTAATAATAATTATGATATTTTAATAGTTGTTAGGCAAGATTTTGGTAATAAAAAATTAGCAGAAGTTTCCGAGGAGCTTAGAAAACTATGGTAAAAATTTGTATAATTCTAATTAAAATATACCAGTTGTTTCGTCAGTTTTTTCCAAAACGATGTTGTTTTTATCCCTCATGCTCAGAATATGCAATACAGTCTTTTAAGAAAGAAGGCTTTCTGAGAGGGTTAGTTAAGACAATAAAAAGAATTTTAAAATGTCATCCATTCTCAGGGGGTGGCATAGACTTTCCTTAAGACATAGCTAGTTTTATAGCGAGCTAAAAGATTGTATGAATTTCGGTATGCAAAATATTTTTGTTGCCTCTAGGGTAACTATTAACAAATTCGGAGAAACTATTTTATGAATAAGAATACTGTAATAGCCATTGTCTTATCATTTCTTGTGGTATTTACATGGACTCAAATAACTAATAAAAATCAGAAAAGTTCACAATCAAAGACAGGAAATGCTGAGAAAGTAGAAATCCAACCAGTAAGATCATCAATAATTTCTCAGGGGCAGCCAGAGTCAATTTTAAAAACAGTAGGACAAGAGCCTGTTTTATCTCAAACTTTTATTTTGGAAAATAATGCTTCAAAAATTATTTTTGGTGCTAAAGGTGAGATGCAGAGTTTTTTAGTGAAAGAAAAAAATGGGAGCTTAACAGACTTGGTCTATTCTGCTAAATCATTTCCTTTGACAGTAAACCCAAGTATTATTTATACAACTTCAGAAACAATGGAAAGACCGAATGGTGAGGCATTAGTCTTAAATGGGATGATAGATGATAAAGTATCTGTCCGAACAAGTTATAACTACCTAAATGATCAGGGATTAGTAGCTGTTAGTTTAGAGTTAACTAATATCTCTCCTCTTTCACTTCATATCGAAAATTTTAAAGTTGGTCTAGGTCCAGGGATAAACACCAGTGAAGAGGTTAGTGAGAAAGTCATGATGCGTGATATGAAAGGATTTTACTATTCTGCTGGGGAACTTACTAAAAAACCTAAAATCGGTAGATCTTCGGGGATTCAGAATGGTTGGATTGCTGTTACAAATCATTATTTTATCTCAGCGATTATTGATTCCAACAATATTTTTGAAGAAGTTCAAGTAACAAATAAAAAGCTTCCAGAGTTATTTCTCAGTACTGACTTAAGGTTAGATGTTGGAGAAACTAAGACTTTAAATTTTCAAACTTTGTGGGGAATTAAAAATTATGATTATTTAACATCTTTGGACAATGACTTGCATAAGACGATTTCTTTAGGTATTTTTGCTCCTCTTGGGAAGCTAATCATGTGGCTTTTAGCTAAGTTCTATGAGATGACCGGTAATTATGGTATTGCGATCATTCTCTTGACCACTATAATGCAGTTAATTTTGCTGCCACTGAATAAGAAAAGTTTTGAGTCGATGCATAAGCTGAAAAAAGTACAACCAAAACTAGAAAAGCTTAAGAAAAAATATAAGGATAACCCTCAAAACCTTAATATGGAAATGATGGCTCTTTATAAGAGAGAAAAGGTTAACCCTTTTGGTGGCTGTTTACCTATACTTTTGCAACTTCCAATTTTCTGGGCACTTTTTACAGTGTTGAGGAATGCTACAGAACTTAGATATGCACCATTTTTATTATGGATAAATGACCTTTCTAAACCGGATACCGTAGCAGTGCTTTTTGGTGTTCCGATTAATATCTTACCGATCCTAATGGGGGGCATGATGTTTGTTAGTCAGAAGTTAAATACTGGTCAAACAAGTGACCCCATGCAGGCAAAGATGTTAACCTTTATGCCCATTATGTTTCTTTTTATGTTTTGGAATTTTCCTTCTGGTTTAGTTTTATATTGGTTATTTTCTAATATTTATACAGTTTGCTTAAATTTATATTTAACAGTTAAGAATAAAGAGGCATAAAATGAAAAGTATCCAATTAAAAGGAAAGAATGTTGAGGATGCAATAGCATTAGGATTGAGGGAATTAAAGACCACAAGAGATAATGTCGAGGTTGATATTATCTCAAAAAAATGCAGAGGTCTTTTTGGTATTTTTGGTCGAAAAGAAGTTGTTATCAAAATGACTTTACAAGATAATAATATAGATTATAATGAAATACTAACTGGGATTGAAACGAATATTAAAAATATTATTCTCTTAGCTAACTTAAACATTAAATTTAAAGTTGATATAGAAGATGGGCAGGTTTGCATTAATATGAATGGTGTTGATGCCCCTTTTTTAATTGGGAAATCTGGAGATGTTTTGGATGCTTTTGAATACCTTATTAGCTTAATGGTAAATAAAAAACATAAAACAAAGGTTAAGTTATCGGTAGATGTGGATAACTATCGAGCTCAAAAGTCTATCAAGATTAAAGATGCTACCACTAAGGCGGTAGAAAAAGTTTTGGCAACTGGAGAGGAATATAAAATAAAAAATATTCGACCAAATGATCGTAAGATAATACATTCAGTCGTTTCTGAATTTCATGAATTATCTTCTAAGTCAGTTGGGCAAGGAAACTCGAGGTATATAATTATTTTTAAAAAGTAGAGAGTTTTCACTTTCGTACCGAAGTACCGAGAAGATTATATATATTAAATAAGGAGTTTTTAAGTATGCAACTTAAAATTAAAACTAAGTTAGTTTTTAATTTCATTGTAATTATTATATTAATTTTGGTTATTCCAAAAACAATTAAACTTTACCGTTCTTTTTCAGGGATTCAAAAAAATCTTCAGACTCAACAAGTAGCATTAAATGCTGTCATCGATAAAATCAAGGCCAAGGAAGTAGAAATTCGCAACTTTGAAGCGGACCTTAAGGAGCTTGAGGCGAATGATGTTTTTAGTGAGTATGGAGTTGTACATGCCAAGTATGGTGTGGCTGTTTCAGAATATAAAGTGATGGTCAAAGATTATAACCAGAAAGCTGAAAATTTTAAGAAGTTAGAGGCTATCATGAAGAATAATGTTCATGGTTTGCTTTCTAAGATAGGGATTAAAAGAGAAAGTTAAGAAAAATATTAAGTATTTTAGCTTAAAGATATATTGCTTAATAATTCATACTATCAGGTAAAATAATGCTTTTATCTATAACTATAGTTTTTATGCTTGCTTTGTTTTTAAGTTATTTATTTGAAAAAATACATATTCCTGGACTGATTGGGATGATTGTTACTGGGATTATTGTAGGTCCATTTGTTCTCAACATTATTCCTTTGGAGATTTTAAGTGTTTCCAAGGATCTTCGTACTCTTGCTTTAATCATTATTCTAATTCGTGCAGGACTTGCAATTAATAAGTCGACTTTAATGGAAGTTGGTAAGAATGCGGTGTTGTTAGGTATTCTGCCTTGTTTATTGGAGTCTTTTGCGATTATTTTTCTTTCCTTTTTGTTTTTAAAAATGCCCTTGAAAGAGGCTGTTGTTTTTGCCTTTATTATTGCGGCAGTATCTCCTGCCGTAGTCGTTCCACAGATGATAAATCTATTGGAAAAAAAGTCTTATCGTAAAATGCCTACTCTTATTCTCTCTGGAGCATCCCTTGACGATATTTTTGCAATTACAATGTTTTCTATTTTTTTAAAAATTGCAATTGGTCAAGCTACTAATTTTTACTTGATACCTGTTAATATTTTTTTTGGTATTTTTTTAGGGATAATAATTGGGTTTATTTTTGTATTTTTATTTGAAAAAATGTCTGATATCCGTGATACAAAGAAAATGTTGATTATGCTTTTAACGGCCATTTTATTTAACTCTCTAGAAAAGGTTTATCCAATAGCAACTCTTTTAGGGATAATGGTTATTGGCTTTGTTCTACTGGAGAAACAAGAAAAAATAGCATATAGAATATCTCTAAAATTTAATAAACTTTGGATCGTAGCGGAAGTATTTCTTTTTACCTTGATTGGGGCAAAACTTAATATCTGGGCAATAAAAGAAACTGTACTCTTGACAATATTAATTATTTTTTTTGGGTTAATTTTTAGAAGCTTTGGGGTGTTACTTTCTTTACCAAAACAGGTTTTTTCAAATCAAGAGCGTTTATTCTGTGTTTATTCTTACCTTCCAAAAGCGACTGTGCAGGCAGCCATTGGCTCTATTCCTTTGTCATATGGCTTTGAATATGGTGGATTTATTCTTCAAGCTGCCGTTTTAAGTATCCTAATTACAGCTCCTTTAGGTGCAATCTTAATCCGTAAAGCAAGTCTTAAATATCTTGACAGTTCCCGTCGTATTTCTTAAACTAAAAACATCCCTTGACTTTTTAAATTTTCAATATATATCCTCTTATAGGCATCAGATACAATGTATTTATGATAATTTTATAAAAATAAAAAAATCGGAGATTAAAAAATGCGAATAAAAATTACTTCTCGAAATTATAAGTTGAAAGCCAATGAACAGGATTATCTTGAAGAGAAAGTACAAAACTTTACTAAGTTTATGGATATTGACCATGTCGACATCATTATTAAAGAAGAAAGTTATGAGTATGTGTTGGAAGTAATCTTAAAAGCAATGCATAAAAATTTTATTATGAAGAAAAAAGGCTCTTCACTTGCAGAAGTAACAGATATTTTAGTTGATAAAATTAGCCATCAACTTGGGAAACATAAAGAGCGGGTTAAATCACATAGAAAAGAAAAAAGCCAAATTGTCTTAGATGAGGTTGGGGCAGATAATCCTTACTCCTTGATTTATCGCTCACTAGAATCACTTGAGGAGTATACACATGCAGAAGCAGCAGATAAGCTCATTCTAAGTGAGAGTAAATTTTTGGTTTATTTAGATAGTTATACTAAGCACATGTCTGTAGCTGTTTTGAAGGATAGTAAAACAATTGAGTTTATTGAGAGTTAAGACTATAGTTTTATGAAAATATCAAAGTATTTATCCGTAAAAAGAATTAAAATTGGTTTAGATGGTATTAATAAAAAGGCTACTTTAGCAGAGCTTATTGATATTTTACAAGAAGAAGATTTAAGTATTGATAAAGATGCCGCATTACAGGCTCTACTTGCGAGAGAAAAATTAGGGACAACAGGCATTGGTCATGGAATTGCTATTCCGCATGCTAAGCTTGAATCTATGAAAGATATTTCTGTCGTTTTGGGGATTTCACACAAAGGGATCAATTTTAAATCACTTGATGGTGAACCTGTCTATATTGTGTTATT
Organism: bacterium; assembly: GCA_024222485.1. Taxonomy (GTDB): domain Bacteria; phylum RUG730; class RUG730; order RUG730; family JAAEPJ01; genus JAAEPJ01. The sequence goes on from JAAEPJ010000005.1 coordinate 20,377, forward strand.
ATTTTTAGTCGCACCAACATCTGCTGGGGATCATCTCAAAGTTTTAGCCAAGGTGTCACGACTCTTAAAAGATAGGTTTTTAAGAGAGGAATTAAAAAAAAGATTGACTGCTGAGGAAATTATTAGATTGATCAAAGATAAAGAGTAAGCTTAAAATAATTTATTAAGAGTTTTTGTAAAGGGACTATGAAAAATTAGGTTAGTTGTGTTGTTTATTTTTACCTATAGTTACTTAAGGGGTAGGAATGGGGTTGAAAAAAATAGTTATTGTTACTGGGGTTTCAGGTGCTGGAAAAACAACGACATTGCAGTGTTTAGAGGATATTGGTTATTTATGTATAGATAATATTCCTCTTTATTTTATATCGCAAATTTTAGCGACATTTACAGCGACTAAGAATGAACTTGAGAAAATTGCTTTTGGTGTGAATATCTTAGAACCGTATTTGATAGATCATTTTGAGGCTGTTCTTGAAACATTGAACTCTCAAGATTATATTTTTAAGGTAATTTTTTTGGATGCTGATGATCAAGTTATTTTAAGAAGGTTTTCTGAGACTAGGCGCCGACATCCCCTAAATAAGGAAAATCAAAAAACGACTGTTTTGAGTAATATCCTAGAAGAGCGCGATTTGCTTGAGGCAATTAAGGATAAGGCGGATAAGGTTATTAATTCTTCTAATCTTAATGCTCAGAAGTTGAAAGAAATGATTAAACACCTTTTTTTAACAGATAAAAATAGTTTAATGATTAATCTTGTTTCTTTTGGCTTTAAGTATGGTGTTCCTTTAGATAGTGATATGACTTTTGATGTTAGATTTCTTGCTAACCCTTATTATGATCCAGTATTAAAGCCATTAACGGGTAATGACCCAAAGATCCAAAATTTTGTGATGGAGACTCAAGCAGCCCAAACTTTTTTTAATAAATTAAAAGATTTGTTTGATTTTTTAATTCCTGAGTTTGAAAAAGAAGGGAAAACATATTTAACTATCGGCATCGGCTGTACAGGTGGCAAGCATCGTTCCGTTACCATTTTAAATCAGCTAAAGGATTATATGCATTCCAAAGGCTTTAATGTTGGTGTTGTCCATCGTGATATTTTAAAGTAAAGTCTTTAGGGTTCTTCTTTAGTGTAAACTGGATCAATAAAAATATAAATATGAAAAAAAATGAAGCTTTTAAAAGGTTGAAAATAGTTTTAATCGGTGGTGGGACAGGTCTTTCAACAATTATTAAAGGATTGAAAAAATTTAATAGTAATATTTCTGCAATTGTCACAGTAACTGATGATGGGGGCAGTTCTGGTCGTTTGCGTAAGGAGTATGATATTATTCCTCCGGGAGATTTAAGGAACTGTTTGGTTGCACTTGCAGAAGAAGATAATATTCTGTCAGAGCTTTTTTCTTACCGTTTTGGAGGCAGTGGTGAAATTGCAGGACATAGTTTTGGTAATCTTTTTTTAATGGCAATGTCAGATATTTGTGGAGGGTTTGAAAAAGGGATTACGGAAGTCAGTAAGATTTTAGCTTCTAAAGGAGAGGTTATTCCTTCTACTTTTTCTACGGTACACTTAGTTGCTCAAGATGAGCATAGTAATATTTTAAGAGGGGAGACGGAGATTAGTTCTCTTAAAGGCTCAATTAGAAGGTTAGAAATAGAGCCAAATGATGTTGATTCAGCACCGCAGGCTTTGACTGCTATTAACAATGCGGATCTTGTTATTTTAGGTCCTGGAAGTTTTTATACGAGTGTTGTTTCAAATTTATTAGTTCCTGATATTACAAAGGTTTTAAAAAAATCCACTGCTAAGAAAATTTTTATTTGTAATATAATGTCACAACCAGGAGAAACAGCGGGGTATAGAGCCGAGGAGTATCTATACATTTTAAAAGACTATATTGGAGAAAATATTATAGATTATATTTTCATTAATAATGGGGAGATATCTCCAGATTTGTTAAAAAAATACAAAAGTCAAAATTCATACCCTGTACAGTTTAATGACCAAGGAGGTATTAAATTTTTACCGCAAACGAAAACAATAATTGCAGATTTTTTTGGTCAGGAACATTCACAGGATTCACTTTTTGCTCGTCATGATCCTGAAAAATTAGCAAAAAAAATAGTGGAAATTTCTATTTAAGCTGTAAGATTTAAATAGCTTGAGTAACTGCAAAAGTTTATTCAGAAGATGTTGTGTTTTTAGGTAACACTTCCCAGAGAATTTGATATTATCTAAGGGATGAAAATGTCAATAGCAATTTTATTAATATGTCATCGGCAAATGGCTACTTATTTGAAAGATACAGCCGTCAATTTAAGTGGGGTTCAAAAAAATTTTGAAACGATTGGGGTTTTACCGATTGATGGAATCGAAAGTACCATGGATAAAATTACATTATCTTTAACAAAAATAGATAGTCATATTAAAAATATTTTAGTTTTTGTTGATATTTTTGGTGGAACTCCTTGTAATGCTGCAGCTAAGTTTTTCAGAGGTAAAACAAATATTACAACGGATATCATTACAGGTGTTAACCTGCCTATGATTTTGATTGCAATAGCCATTCGTGGGAATGCTAAAAACTTTGGTGAGTTTTTAGGCAGTGTTAAGGAAGAAGCAAAGAAAAATATTATTAGTTTGAAAGATTTGAACTTGCTATAGGAGCAAATATGAGCATTGTTTTATTTAGAATTGATGATCGGTTAATTCATGGACAGGTTGTTGAGGGTTGGCTTAATTATATTGATGTAGATATTCTTTTGTTAGCAAATGATACCGTTGCAAACGATGTGATGCAGAGAACCTTAATGGAGATGGCTATTCCTCAAGAAATTGAAATATTTATAGACAGTGTGAACAATATTATTAAAGTATACAGTAAGTTAGATCTAAAAAATAAAAATATTATGATATTGGTTGCTTCGCCTAAAGATGCATACCGGCTGGTAGATGCAGGGATTTATTTGCCTTCTATTAATGTTGGGGGAATCCACTTTTCTTCTGGTAAGGCTCAAATTTTAGAATTTATCTCCGTAGATGAAAATGATTGTAAATATTTTCATTTGCTTAGTGATAAAGGTGTGAAATTAGATGGCAGACCCCTTCCATCCTCTGAAAAGATTGATATTTTGAAAGATGTTTGTAGGTATGAAAGTATTAAAGGATCTGAGAAATGATAACGACTTTGCTTTTTATTAGTTTGCTAGGTTCATTTTTGAGCTTAGATAATAGCTTAGTTGGCAATATTATGGTTTCAAGACCAATTGTGGTAGGACCTCTTATTGGATTGATAATAGGGGATTTAAATTTAGGTATTGAAATTGGATTTTTAATGGAATTTTTATGGGCTGATCTTTTATATGCAGGTACGGCAATTCCGATTAATTTGACTTTGTTTACAACAATTATTTTGGGTGCAAGTTATATATTACCACACTATGATGAGTCCTTTACTATGTTTATAATTTTGCTTACTATCCCTATGATTTTTATTTGCAGACAAATTGAGATAGGATTAAGATTATTTAATTCATTCATTGCGAATAAGTTAGAGGTCCTGATTATTAGGAATAAACAGTATAAGCGTGTTTATTTTTCTTTATTTCATGGTTTGTTTATTTTTGTATTTGTAAATTTTATTTTAATTTTTGTTTGCATTACTTTAACATCTCAGTTAGCGAAGATATTATATTTGAGATTAGATATAAAGTTTATTAAGGCCCTCAGTTTAACATATAATGCTTTGCCTATTATTGGTTTCTTTGTTTTGTTGCATATTTTTACGCATAATTTTAAAACTGTTTTTAGAAATTTATTTAATAAAAATTAGAGGGATTATTTTAGGTTTTTCTCTTTAAAAATGGAATAGGAAATGTTAACAAAAAGAACATTAATACGAACGGCGATTAAAAGTTTTTTTATTCAAGCACTGTGGAACTTTGAAAAAATGCAAAATATTGGCATGATGTTCGTTTTGATGCATCCTCTCAGTAAGATTTACCGAGGTGATGCTCAAGGATACCATAATGCGCTTAAAAGGCATTTAGATTTTTTTAATATTCATCCGTATATGGCAAATATTGTTATAGGTGTTGTTCTTGGTCTAGAAGAGCGGGTAAGCTTAAATAATGAAGATTTGGAAGCTGAGATTAATACTGTAAAGTCTACTATGGCAGGACCACTTTCTGCGATTGGAGATTCATTTTTTTGGGGGTTATGGCGACCTGTTGTTACACTTTTAGTTTGTTTAGCATATTTTTTATTTTTCAATGTTAATGACTATAGTTTAGCAGGCACACTTTTTATTGTTTTTGGTTTTTTGGTAATTTATAACATCCCTCATATTATTTTAAGGTTTAAGGCTTTAAGAGTTGCCTATAGACAGGGTACCAGTGTCATTGTGTACATTAAGAAATGGCAGGATTTCAAGATAGAAGCTAAATTAAAATTATTAGGTTTTTTGTTGCTTTTAGGAATATTTGTGATATTCTTAATAAGAGCCAGACTAACCTTGCTTGAGTTTGGAAAGCTTTTGGCGATTTTTTTAGTTGTGGAAATTTTAAAACATAAGAAAGCTTCAACAGTTAAAATTATAATTTCAGTTTTATGTGTGTTTATTTTATTGGCATATTTAAAGGTAGTATAAATGATTATAAGAGAGTTAATAATACAAAATAAGTTGGGTATTCATGCAAGACCTGCATCATTATTAGTACAAATGGCAAACAAATTTGATGCTGAGATCACTATTGTTAAGCAGGGCAAGGAGATCAATGCAAAAAGTATTTTAGGCGTTATGATGCTCGCTGCAGAATGTGGTTCTACTATTAAATTTGTGGTAAAAGGTGTTGATGAAATGGTCGCAATTTCAGAATTAGAAAGCTTAGTAAATAATAAATTTAATGAAGATTAATTTTTTTGATATTCTAGATAGAGAGTCCCTTTTTAATTTAGCTACGGGGTATTTTATAGCAATCTAACTGGTTCACTGAGCGAATTTTAACATGTATCTTATTAAGTCTGCAAAATAAAAAAAGGCAAAAGAACAATGATAAAAAATGGTATTCCGGCATCTCCAGGTGTAATTTTTGGTAGAGCATATATCTTTAATACAAAAGCATATCGCAAAAATATTATTAAGAGAACATTGTCAGATACTGAGATTAAGGCTGAAATTCAAAGATTTGAAGTAGCGATTGAGAAAACTAAGAAAGAACTGAAAGCAGTACATAAACGCGTTTTAATGGAGATTGGGGAAAAACATGCTAGCCTTTTTTATGCTTATACTTTAATTTTGGAAGATAGGCTTTTCAAAGAAGGAATTATTTCTAATATTGAACAGGGAATGAATGCTGAATATGCTTTACAGAAAGTTGTAATTAATATTGAGAAGACATTTAGCAATATTGAAGATGTTTATCTGAAAGAACGAGAGAGAGATATTGAAGATGTTGTGGCTAAAATTGTAAATAACTTAAATGCTTCTGTAGAACAAGCTACAAGAAATATTAAACCTGGTTCAATTATTATTGCACACAAGCTTACTCCTGCTGATACTATGTCAATGAAAGGGCAAAATACTTTAGCATTCTTGACTGATATTGGAGGAAGAACTTCTCATACTTCTATTTTTGCTCAAGCATTACAGATTCCTGCTGTTGTTGGTATGCATAATATTACAGAAGTGGTTAATGAGGGGGATTTTTTAATTGTTGATGGTTATAAGGGCATAGTTGTTATTAATCCTTCTGAGGATGAAGTCTTAAACTATAAACAAGAAAAAGCGCGTTTGGAAGACCTTGATCGTGAGCTCGATAAGCTCCGCAATATTCCTGCTACGACTAAGGATGGTCTGGAGATTAAGTTACAGGCAAATATTGAGATTCCAGAGGAGATTGATACTGTTTTAATGCATGGTTCTAGGGGGGTTGGTCTTTACAGAACAGAGTTTTTATACTTAAATCATGAAGAGTTTCCTAAAGAAGAAGAACAGTTTGATAGATATAAATATGTTGTAGAAAGAATGATGCCATACTCTGTTACAATTAGAACGATGGATTTGGGTGGAGATAAATTTTTAGAGAAAATAGAAGGGTTGAATGAGCGAAATCCATTTTTAGGGTTGAGAGGCATACGCTTTTCTTTGAAATACAAAGATATTTTTAAAACGCAGTTAAGGGCTATTTTAAGAGCCAGTGCTTTTGGTAAAATAAAAATTATGTATCCTATGATTTGTTCGTTAGAGGAGTTTTTGGAGGCAAATGAGGTTTTAGAAGAAGTGAAAGATGAACTTAACCAAAAAAATATTGTTTTTGATAAGAACATGGAAGTAGGTGCGATGATTGAGGTCCCTTCCGCCGTTTGTACGGTTGATATTATCTCAGAGTATGCTGATTTTTTTAGCATAGGGACGAATGATTTAATTCAGTATTCTTTTGCTGTTGATCGAGCGAATGAGAATGTTTCGGATCTTTATAAACCTCATCATATAGCAATATTGAGAATGCTTAAAATTGCTAAGGATAAGTTAGAGAATAAAGAAGTTAGTATTTGTGGTGAAATTTCTTCAGATATGAAATTGGTTAAAGTTTTGATTGGCTTAGGTTTTAAAAGTTTAAGTATGAATGCTGCATTTATACCTAAAATTAAAGAAGTAATTATTAATACAACTTATCAAGATTGTCAGGATCTTGCTAAAAAAGCTTTGAATGCTAAGTCTGAAAAGGAAGTTTTAGATCTTTTGACATTTCAAGTTTAAGTGTGAAAAATAGTTCAATTTAATATGCCTTAAGATATTATATTAGTTTGTAAAATTGAAATTTTATAAACTTAACTTTAACTATTTTTGTTTTTTTAGTAAGATATCGCACGATATAAGTACGATTTATATGCACACTATTAATATTGAAATAAAGTATACTATACTAATTGGGATAAAATTAAAATATTAAAATGAATATAAAAAATATAAGAAATTTTTCTATTATAGCACATATTGATCATGGGAAATCAACGATTGCAGATAGAATATTAGAGCTTACAGAAACAGTTTCTGTAAGAAAAATGAAAGAGCAGTTATTAGATGATATGGAATTGGAACGCGAACGAGGGATTACGATTAAAGCTAAATCTGTTCGTATTAACTACAAGCATTCAAATGGTGAAACCTATATTTTAAATCTCATTGATACTCCGGGGCATGTTGATTTTTCATATGAAGTCGCAAAGGCAATGCAAGCATGTGAAGGCGTTCTTTTAGTCGTAGACGCTTCCCAGGGAATTGAAGCTCAGACCTTTGCTAATATGCATCTTGCTGAGAGCAATAACCTTACAATTATTCCTGTTTTAAATAAAATTGATTTGCCTAATGCAGATGTAGACAATGTCACTAAACAAATAGATGAAAATTTTTTAATAGCGATAGAACCACTTGCTGTTAGTGGTAAAAGTGGGGAAGGAATTTCTAGTGTTTTAGAGGCTATTATTGAATATATCCCTTGTCCTATTGGTGATGAAAAAAAAGTTGTAAAAGCTTTGATTATTGATTCAATCTATGACCCTTATAAAGGGGTGATTATTTATATTAGGATGGTTGATGGGAATCTATCACTAGGAAGTAAGATTAAAATGATGGCTACATCTGACAAGTATGAAATTTTAGAGTTGGGCTACCTTGGTGTTGAGCTAACTCCGAGCACTGAATTAAAGGCTGGGGAGGTGGGATATGTCATTGCTAATATTAAAGATATTCACTCAGTCAAAATTGGTGATACTATCACTGATGTAAAAGCGAATCTATTAAACCCTTTGCCGGGGTATAAAGATGTTCAACCTTTTGTCTTTGTTGGGCTTTATCCTCTTCAAACAACTGACTATGACCCTTTGCGCCAAGCATTGGAAAAGCTGCGTTTAAATGACTCTTCATTTGTCTACCAACCGGAGACTTCTAATGCTTTAGGTTTTGGTTTTAGGTGTGGGTTTTTAGGTCTTTTACATATGGAAATTATTACGGAACGATTAAAGCGTGAGTATGGGATTGATCTTTTAGTTACATCTCCAAATGTTATTTATCGGGTTGTTAACTTTGATGATTCTAGTTATGAAATTGATAACCCATCATTACTTCCTGAAAAACGCGGATTCAAAGAAGTTCAAGAACCATTTATTGAGGCGACTATTATTTTACCCTCAGAGATGACAGGTAGTATTATTAAGATTTGTCAAGAGAAGCGTGGTATTCAAAAAGATATGAGTTATTTGGGCGCGACAAAAATAGTTTTAACCTATGAGTTACCTCTTGCAGAAATTTTGTATGATTTTTATGATAAACTGAAATCTATTTCTAAAGGACACGCTTCGTTTGATTATGAATATATTGGATATAGAAAGTCAGACTTAGTAAAACTAGAAATTTTGGTTCACAATGAAGAATTGGATGCTTTAGCTTTTATGTGCCATAAAGAGAATGCTTACTTCCAAAGTAAAGCTTTAATAGAGAGGCTTCGAAAAATTATCCCACGACAAATGTTTGAAGTCCCCTTACAGGCGTGTGTCAATGGTAAAATTATTGTGCGTGAAAATATTCGTGCGGTTAGAAAAGATGTAACAGCTAAGTGTTATGGTGGTGATATTTCAAGGAAACGAAAACTTTTAGAAAAACAAAAAGAAGGCAAAAAGAAGATGAAACAAATTGGGAGGATTTCAATTCCTCAAGAAGCCTTTAGTGCTGTTCTTTCTTTGGATGAGGATCAAAAAAAATGATTTTAGAACAATTTAATATGGAGCAAAAAGTTGCAATAATTGCGGTTATTTTAATCGTTGCTAAGTTTATTTTACACTTTATTTTGCATAGAAACCCAGATAGTGATATTTTACTGGAGATTCTAGATTGGGTTAAAACTGCTATTTCGGCTTTATGGATTGCATTTTTAGTTATGTATTTTATTATGCAGGCTTTTAAAATTCCTTCGGGGTCAATGCTTAATACTTTACTAATTAAAGATAATCTTTTTGTTAATAAATTTGTTTATGGTACAAGACTTCCCTGTGTAACTTTCTCGCCACTTACGATCAAAATGAATCGTGTCATGAAAAAGCGTAGCCCTCAAAGAGGGGAGGTTGTCGTTTTCGCATTTCCTCAAGATACTTCTAAAGATTATGTTAAACGATGTGTTGGCTTGCCTGGTGATAAAATAGAGATTCGTGATAAGATTCTTTTTGTTAATGATGAGAAACAATATGAACCATATGTTATCTATAAAGATACTAATAACTACCCAAATGATCTAGATTTTTTGCCAAAAAGTTTGCGTAATCGTGATAATTTTGGACCTATAATTGTCCCTGAAGATAGTTACTTTGTCCTTGGGGATAACCGTGATCAGAGTTATGATTCACGGTTTTGGGGTTCTTTGCATTCGGACTACCTTAAAGGTAAAGCTGTTTTTATTTACTGGCCTTTAAGAAGGATAGGTGTAATTAAATAGTGCTTTCCTTTGATGTATCTTAATTATAGTTATATACTTAAAAAGAATCATTTTTTCTATTATTAGTTTCTTCAACAAAATTAGTTTAACTATTAGCTATTTAGACTCAAGTTTAGCTTGTGCTGCAGCTAGTCTGGCAATTGGCAGTCTATAAGGTGAACAGCTAACATAATCAAGACCGATTCTATAACATAACTTTACGGACTCCGGATCACCTCCATGCTCACCACAGATACCAAGCTTAATATTGGATCGAATTGATTTCCCTTTTTTTGTCGCCAGTTCAATCAGTTGTCCTACACCATCTTGGTCAATCGTTTGAAAAGGATCAAAGTTCATAATTTTTTTATCAATATAATGATTAATAAACTTAGCCGCATCATCTCGACTAAATCCATAGGTCATTTGTGTTAAATCATTGGTGCCGAATGAAAAAAATTCTGCAACCTCAGCTAATTTATCAGCTGTAATGGTTGCACGCGGAACTTCTATCATTGTTCCTACTAAGTAATTCATTTCTACAGCATATTCTTTGCGAACAGCATGAGCGACCTTATCAATAATATTTTTTTGGTTTTTAAGCTCATTCACATTCCCAACGAGTGGGATCATGACTTCTGGAACAATATCCTTGCCTTCTTTAATGAGTTCGCAAGCAGCTGAAAATAAGGCAATAGCCTGCATTTTAGTAATCTCAGGGTAAGTGATACCTAACCTACAGCCACGATGTCCAAGCATTGGGTTAAATTCATGTAACTCTTCAACTCGCTTAAGGATGATTTCTTTGGCCGTTACATCATCATTTTTCGTTCGTCCGATTGCAATCTCGAGCATTAGTTCTTCTCGTTTTGGCAAGAATTCATGGAGTGGTGGGTCCATCAACCTTATAGTAACGGCATAACCATTCATTTCTTTAAACAATCCATAAAAATCTTTTTTTTGTAAAGGCATAAGTTTATCTAAGCATGCTTGGCGTGTTTCAAGGTCATTAGCAAGGATCATTTCTTGCACAATAGGAATTCTATCTTCTTCAAAGAACATATGTTCCGTACGGCAAAGACCAATACCTTCAGCTCCAAAATTTTTAGCTACGATTGCATCCTTAGGAATATCTGCATTAGCCCTAACTTGTAGAGTCCGTACTTCATCTGCCCATTCCATAAAAGTAGCAAACTCTCCTGAAAGTTCAGGTTCAACTGTTTTAACAGCCGTGGCAATGACATTCCCTGTAGCACCATCAAGGGTAATGATCTCGCCTTTTTTGATCGTTACTTTTCCCACTGTAAAAGTTTCATTCTCAGAATTAATGGAGATAGCGTCACATCCTGCTACACAACATTTTCCCATCCCACGCGCAACGACTGCCGCATGAGAAGTCATTCCGCCACGGACAGTCAAGATTCCTTTTGCCGCATCCATCCCATGAATATCATCTGGGCAAGTTTCAAGCCTGACTAAGATTGAATCCTCATCATTTACTCGTGCTTTTACTGCATCATCTGAGGTAAAAACAACTTTTCCAGAAACGGCACCTGGAGATGCAGGGAGTCCGTTTGCTAAGATTGAAATTTTTTCTTGAGGATCGATGATAGGGTGAAGTAGTTGGTCTAGAGAGGCAGCATCAACACGAAGCAATGCTTCTTTTTTCGTAATCAAATTTTCGTTTACCATATCAACTGCAATTTTTATTGTAGCTTTAGCTGTTCTTTTTCCTGAACGAGTTTGAAGCATATAGAGGTTGTTTTTTTCAACGGTAAACTCAAAATCTTGGACATCTTTGTAATGATTCTCAAGGCTAGAAGTTATTTGTTTGAGTTTGTCGAAAACTTCTGGCATATCCGTTTTAAGATCCGCAATAGGGTATGGGGTTCTAACTCCTGCAACAACATCCTCTCCTTGGGCATTAATTAAATATTCGCCATAAAATTCTTTATTCCCTGTAGAAGGATTTCGAGTAAAGCCTACCCCTGTAGCACAGTCATTCCCCATATTTCCAAAAACCATTGCCTGCACATTAACAGCTGTGCCAATATCCTCAGGAATTTTATTAAGTTTACGGTAAGTGATAGCACGGGTGGTATTCCAAGAATTTAAAACAGCATCTTTTGCCATATAAAGCTGTGTTAAAGTATTCTGTGGGAAAGCCTGTCCTTGTTTATCTTTGACAATATTTTTAAAAATATTCGTAAGTTTTTTTAGGTTAGCTGAATCAACATCGGTATCGTTTTTAACATTGAGGTTTGTTTTCATTTCTTCAAACTTTTTTTCAAAAATATCTTTGGAAATGCCTAAGACTACATCTGAGAACATCATAATAAACCTACGATAAGAATCATAGGCAAACCATTCATTTTTCATTAACTTTGCTAGACCTTCAACAACTTCATCATTTAAGCCAAGGTTTAAAATCGTATCCATCATTCCTGGCATAGAAACTCTTGCCCCGCTTCTGACAGAAAGAAGTAGTGGGTTTTGGGGATTGCCAAACTTTTTTGTTGTTATATCTTCTAACTTTAAGATTGCTGCAGTCATTTGTGTGTTTAATGAGCAAGGCAGGGTTTTTGAATTTTCATAGTAATAGCGGCAGACATCGGTTGTAATAGTAAATCCTGGAGGAACAGGAACCCCTGCTTTCGTCATGTCTGCAAGCCCAGCACCTTTTCCTCCAAGTAAGTCGCGCATCCAGCCTTCGCCATCAGTGTTATTATATCCGAAAAAATAAACATATTTTTTGTTGTTTGTCATTTAGTTAAAAACTCCTTGTTTTTTATGGTGCTCTAAATTTTTTTTTGATTAGTGAGTAATTAGTAACTAATCAATTAAGGTATTTTTTTTACATTATTTTGTATTTCGCTAATGTTAAAAAATTAATCTAAGTAATCTTCTAAGATACTACTTCTTGAAGGGTGCCTTAATTTTTTTATTGCTTTAACTTCAATCTGTCGAACCCTTTCTCTCGTCACATTAAAAATTTTACCGACTTCTTCGAGTGTTCTGGGATACCCTGAGCCGATTCCGAACCTTAACCTAATAATTTCGCCTTCTTTAGGTGTTAGTGTATCTAATATTTCATTAATTCCTGTTTTGCGAATTGTATCTGCAGATTTTTGTTGAGGTGTAACTTGGTTTTTATCCTCAATAAAATCTTCTAAATAGCTATCCTCATCTTCTCCAATAGGGGTTGTAAGAGATATAGGGTCTTGCATAATTTTTAACACACTTTTAGTTTTATCAATCGGCATTTTAAGTTCTTTTGAGTGTTCTTCAAGTGTTGGTTCTCGGCCCTTTTCTTGCCTATACTTTCGGGAAGTTCTAGCAATTTTGCTGATAAGTTCTTTCATGTGTACAGGGATTCTAATTGTTCGTGCTTGATCGGCAATCGCACGATGGACTGCCTGTCTAATCCACCATGTTGCATAAGTAGAAAATTTATACCCGCGTTCATATTCGAATTTTTCAACAGCTTTAATCAGCCCAATACTTCCTTCTTGAATTAAATCTAAAATCGTTAGGCATTGATTTACATGTTTTTTTGCAATACTTACTACTAAACGCAGGTTTGCTTTAATGAGTTTCATCTTATTTTGGTGTATTTTAATTTCGAGCCTGATAATTTTATCATAAGAATGCAAAAGTTTTTCTAAAGAAATAGAATTTGCATCTTCGATTTCTTCAACTTTCTTGCTGAAAATGTCAAATTCTTGTATTTTGCGGTCAGCTTCATTAAAGGCAATTTTATATTTTTTTTGAAACTTTGTTTCTGATATTTCTTTTTTTAGAATTTTTTGGTAATCAGGTCTAATATTATCAATATTTTTTGGCAGTCCTACTTTTGCATTAGCAATTTCCTTTTGGTATTTTTTTACTTCCTCAGAAACTTGTTTAATACGGTCTACCAGCTTTTGCATGCGTTCATTGTTAAGATTAAGGGCTAAAATATTCTGTATGAGTAATTCTTGCAGGTTATCTAATTCTTTTTTAAAAACTTTATCTTGTTTAGATTTTAAGTTGCTGTCCTTTAGTTTCATGTATAAATAATCTAGTCTTGGTTCTTTTTCTAAGATTAAGTTTGCGACATCTTGCATTTTTTTCTTCATATCTTTCAGAGAATCATCCGTTTTTTTCCCTCTTGGCATTAATTCTTTTGGAGTCATCTCATCTTCTTGTAACTGTGCTTCCCAATGTTTAATTTCTTTAAAAGTAACAGGTGAGCGTAAAACGATATCTTTTAAATCTTTTTCATTATCTTTAATGCGTTTAGCAATAGCAATTTCTTCTTCTCTTTTTAAAAGCGGGACTCGCCCCATTTCACTTAAATAAAGTTTAATGGAGTCATTAGTTTTGATATCCGATTCAAAACTAAATTTAGGTTTTTCCTCATTTTCATTATCATTGACCTCACCTTCATCGCTTTTGATATCAAAGTTTTTAGTTGGTTCAATCTCATCATCATTTTGAGTATTACTGATATCAGTTGTGACATCGATTACAGCAATATCTAGTTCTTCAAATTTAATGAAGATATCATCAATTTGATCAGGAGTTAAGTCTTTTTTAGAAATGACATTTTCAATTTTTTCATAAGTAATCGTTTCATCTTTTTGTGCTTTTTCAAAAAGTTTCAACAAATCTTTATCAGTTTTTAGCATATCATCATTTGGTTCAGCGACTTTCATTTCTTTTTTATTTCTAACCATGACTACCCTCTTTTTTTTAGTTATAGCAAGTTTGTTATAACTATGCTCTTCCTTCTAGTTTTTTTAGAGCTTCTAATCTTTTTTTTAAATCATCTTTAGTTTTAGACAAATTTTTCATATTTTTTCTAATATAAAATGCTTCTAACTCATCTTTAAAAATAGTTATCTCAACATGAACAGGTTTTTTTAAAATAGAATTAATTAAATTTTTATAGAGTATACTGCGATCTTTCTCATCTGGAACAGCCGATACTGCCTCTCTGAGAATTTCACTTGGACTTTTTAAACTAAGCCTTTCACAATTATAGAACATATACTCAATTATTTTACTAATATTTTTTGAAGTAATCCAGTCAAGTTTTATCAATTTCTTTGCACTATTAATCTCATTAGGATAATTAATTAAAAATTCTAAAAATTTACATTCTATTAAAATATAGGAATGACTTGGATTACTTAGAATGTTTTTTTTATTTTTAAGTGACGCATTGCGCGTTTTTTGATTTTTTTTTGATTTTTTTAAAAACTTATTAAACTCAAACCTAATATCAGACTCATTATCATTAATTCTATCTGCAATTATTCGAAACATTGAGTTGAGTTTTAACCTATCATTTATATTACTTAGCATTTCAAAAACTTTAGAAATAATGACTTCACGATCATGTAAATCATGTAAATTTTTATTTTTAGCCAAAATATTAATTTTATATTCAAAAGCATTCTCAGCATTATGAATCAACATTTGAAATTTTTCGCTATTATACTTCTTGAGGTAATCATCTGGGTCTAGTTTTTCAGGGATTAACACAATTTTGACATTTAAACTATATTTTAGAAAAATATCAACAGACCTTAAGCTTGCTTTAACCCCCGCATCATCACCATCAAAGAGAAGAATGATATTATTTGTATAGCGTTTTAGGTGTTTAATATGCTCATTAGTTAATGCTGTACCTAAAGTAGCAACAGTGTTTTTAAAGCCATTAGCATAAAGTGAGATTACATCCATATATCCTTCTAAGACTAAGACTTGTGATTTTTCTTTGATATGTTGCACAGCATTATGTAAATTATAAAGAATAGAGCTTTTTTTGAAAATTTTTGTTTCTGGGGAATTTAAATATTTAGGCATACCATCAGATAATACCCGTCCACCAAAAGCAATAACACGCCCTCTCACATCTGCAATAGGAAACATGATACGATCAATAAACCAATCATTAAGTTTGTTAATTTTATTTTTTTTTAAAAGCCCCACTTGTTCAAGGAGTTTCGTATCTATTCTATGTTTTAGTGCAACACGCAAAAGTGAATCGAATTCTTCATTCGCAAATCCTATCTTAAAAATTTTTATAATTTCATCATCAAGTTCACGCGTTTTTAAATATTTTTTTGCTTTTGGCGATTTTTCTAAACATTTATGATAATATTCTGAAACTCTATTATTGATATCATATAAATTATTTTTTTGTGATTCAAACTGTGTGTCATTTTTAGTAAAATTAAGCTTAACCCCAGCTTTTTCTGCTAGAATTTTTAATGCCTCAGGAAAAGTGAGGTTTTCAATTTTGAGAAGGAAACTCAGCGCATCTCCTCCTTCATGACAACCAAAGCAATGAAATATCTGCTTATCTTGGCTCACGACAAAAGAAGGAGTTTTTTCATTATGAAAAGGACAAAGACCTTTGAAGTTAGAGCCATTTTTTTTTAATGCTAAATAGTCATTGACAATATCAACAATGTCAATATTTGAAAGTACTTGTTCTATTTGGTCTCTGTTCATAAATTTTTATATTTAGGGCAATCCTTTTAATTTTTATTTATCAGCCTTGCCGTCTCTTACGGCTGAAGACATCCCTGGTTCAAATTTTGCAGCTTTTTCAATATTATCCCATTTATTTTTAAACCAGTTGATTGTTTGGTTAATTCCATTCTCAAACTCTGTATTAGGGTTGTAACCAATAAGTGTGTTTGCTTTTTCGATACTCGCGAGTATTCTACTTTTATTATCCCATTTTCTTCTAGCTGTATATTTTATTCCTGCTTTATTATTTGTAAGTTCATTAATCATTGTCGCGAGCTGTCCAATTTGAATTTCTTTCCCTGCAGCGAGGTTAAATTCTTCTCCGATTGCTTCTTCCATAATAGCAACTCTTAGAAGTCCATCGACAATATCTCCTACATATGTAAAATCACGGGTTTCTTCTCCTGTTCCTGTAATTGGTAGTGGCATCCCTTTCATTGCCCAATAAATAAAGTTGGGAATTACATTACGGTATTGTCCAGGAATTTCTCCTGGTCCATAAGAATTAAAGAATCTGGCTTTGACAACTTCTAAGCCATATTGGTGATTAAAAAAGTTAGAATAAAGTTCTCCAAGCATTTTAGTGATCTGGTATGGAGTGCTAAGCTTCATAGACATGAAATTTTCCGTTAAGGGTAGAGGTGCTTCAGATCCATAAATTGAACAGCCGCTTGATGCATAAACAAACCTTTTGATTCCTGTTAGTTGGGCATATCTTAAAAGTTTTAGAGTTCCCATTCCATTAACAGCTAAGTCTTTTTCCGGATAATCAATTGAGTTTTGGTTAGCAAAAAAAGCTGCTAAATGAAAAATATATTCAGGTCTTTCAAAAAAAACACGCTTTAAATATTCTTCATTTAAAATGTCGCCCTCAACGAGCATTACATTCGCCAAAGAGGGGATATTCCATTTTTTTGCAGAGGAGAAGTCATCTAAAATAATAATCATTTTCGCTTCAAGCTCTGATAACTTTTTTACTAAATTACTCCCGATTGCACCAGCTCCACCTGTCACTAGAATAGTTTTATCTTTATATTCATTTAAGTAGCGCATGAAAAAGCCTCCTGTTTTTTAAAGTGTTATATTATTTAGATTTTGTTAAATATCTTTCAAGAACAATATTTGTGTACAATTCATATAATAATTTTTTAGTTTGTAATATAATCTGATATTTTTTTAGAATAGGATAGACTATAATAATGAAATACTGAAACTTAAGCAACTAGAGTCGATATTTAAAACTTTATTAAGGTAGAAAGAACTTAAGTTTATATATTTTGGATAATATTATACAAAATATATTTTAATTTTTCCTTAACTTTATTATAAAAATTTTATAGATATTCTTGATTTTTTAATTATACAATTATTTGTGACTTTTAATCTTAATTTTTTTCTCTTAAAACGAGAAAATTAAAAAGTTTTCCACAAGTTATACAGTTTTATTTGTCGACGGGTGTAGATGAGTTATCCACTATATGGTATCTGCCTTTTGGCATTTTAAAAAAAAGTTCAAATATTATAGTTTTTGCTATTTTATTTGATTTTATTTTATTAAAATTGAAAAAAATAAAAATCAACTATAATACTAAATTAGTTTTTTTCTAGTTCTTTATAATCATGAATTCAGTTATTATAAACAGCAACTGGAAGTTAAGTATGTATTATTTTTTGTGATTAATCAGTCTATGGGATATTATGTTGGTTGTTAGACTTTGTAAAGTTGCATTGGATTTTTTCTAAATTTTTGTTGATTTTTATCAAACATTGAAAAAATTATGATAATTTAAAATAATAATACTTAAGCCTAACTTAAATTTGAGCTTATTGAAAATTTCTGGAGTATTTACTTTATATAAAATTAATATTTGTTAAATAATTAAATAGCTTGTCTAGGAGGGGAAATGGGAAGTCATAAACAGATAAAAAAAATAGTTTTAGCTTATTCAGGTGGCTTAGATACATCTGTAATTGTAAAATGGTTGATTGATAAATATAGCTGTGAAGTTATTGCCTACTGTGGTGATGTTGGGCAAGGTGCGGACCTGAGTCCATTAGAGGAGCGTGCTAAAAAAACAGGTGCTTCAAAACTTTTAATTGAAGATTTGAGAGAAGATTTTGCACAAGAATATTTACTGCCAGCACTTCAGCTTCATGCATTATATGAAGGTCAATATGATTTAGCAACAGCATTAAACAGACCTCTTATCGCTAAAAGGTTAGTAGATTTTGCTTTATCAGAAGGGGCAGATGCGATTGCTCATGGTTGTACAGGCAAAGGGAATGATCAAGTTAGATTTGAGGCGACGATTAATGCACTTGCACCACAGTTAACAATTCTTGCACCTGTGCGTGAATGGGAGTTAACCTCTCGTGAGTCTGAAATAGCGTATGCTGAAAAACATAATATTCCTATTGAGATTAGTCATGAAAAAATTTATAGTATAGATAAATGTCTTTGGGGAATTAGTATTGAATGTGGGCCATTAGAAGATCCCTATCTGGAGCCGCCAAGAAATACTTATATTACAGTTAAGCACCTTGATGAAACACCGGATACGCCAGAATACTTAGAGCTTGACTTTGAAAAAGGTGTGCCACAAAGAATTAATGGTAAGGCATATAGCTTGGTTGATTTGATTGTTGAGCTGAATAAAGTGGGTGGCAATCATGGTGTTGGGCGTATTGATATGATTGAAAATCGTTTAGTTGGGATTAAGTCTCGCGAGGTTTATGAGACTCCTGCTGGGAGTATTTTGATTAAAGCGCATAGAGACTTGGAGTCCTTGGTTTTAGATAGAGAAATGCTTCATTACAAGGAAAATCTAACCAATAAATTTTCTGAGTTAGTTTATTATGGTTTGTGGTTTTCTACTTTAAGGGAATCAATCGTTGCTTTTAATGATGTTGCACAGCAATATGTTACAGGGACTGTTAGGCTTAAACTATTTAAGGGGCAGGCAACAGTCGTTGGTCGAAAGTCGAAGAATTCTTTATATCTAGATGAGCTTTCGACTTATGCAGAGCATGATAAATTTGACCAGAGTTCCTCAAAAGGTTTTATTGATCTTTGGACTTTGCCACTAAAAGTTGCAGGTCAAGTTAGGAAAAAATGATTGATATTTTAAGAGCTTGTTTTATGCTGAGCGGGGAATATGCTGATTGTGAAAAAAAGGAACAATAAATGTTAAGACACATGGTAAAATCAAAAATTGAGCGAGTAATGTTAACAGAGACGAATTTAAATTATCAAGGGAGTATTGGTATTGATCCTGATTTTTTAGAACAAGCAGATATTCTAGTCGGCGAAAAAGTTCAAGTTTTGAATCTAAATAATGGTGAGCGATTGGAAACTTATGTGATTTTAGAACCGCGTGGCTCTAAAAATATTATTTTATATGGCCCTGCAGCGCGTAAAGGCATGAAAGGAGACTTAGTTACAATTATTTCATATATGTTAATTGATGATGCCAAAGCACGCGACTATATAATTAAGGTGGTGTCATAACTTGGATACATATCATATTGATATTATTATTGGAATTCTGGTGATTATTTCTTTATTTTTTGGTATTTACAAGGGGTTTTTACGGATCTTTTTTTATCTTTTAGCTGTTATTTCAGGTGGTTTTATATCCACGAAGCTTAAGATCTTGCTTGTTGATTATATTCCACCAAATTTATTAGGCACAATTTTGCTTTATGCTTTAACAATTTTGATTATTACAATTTTTTTAATTATTATTGGTATTTTAACGGCACAGATATTTACTAAGCACCCATTTTTAAAGGTTATTGATCGGTTGGTAGGCACTTTTTTTTCAGGATTTTTGCTGGTGATGTTTTTGGCGTTAATTTACCAAGCTACATATCAGCTTAACCCTCAACTGGTAAATAGTAAAGAAGTGGTTGCTTCAAAAGCGATGCAGACCATTAATCAGTTTAGCGAAAAAGTTTATCAGAAGCTACCTGAATCTCTACAAAAAAAAATATCGGATATGAAGTTAAACCCATATGCAGTAAAATAGGAAAGCAGACTTTGCTTATCTTAAAATAAGGTCCATTTAGATGCGAGTAAGAACACATGTTAACCCTTTCACTTATATTGAGAGAATGGAAAAAATAGCTTATGAAAAAATTTTCCCTGATAATAAATTTTTAGATTTTGAGATTGGTTTTGGTCGAGGGGTTTTTGCGAAAAATTATGCCAAATTTAATCCGGATAGAAACTTAATTGCCATAGAAATTAGAAAACCTGTGGTTAAATATGTTAAAGAAGAGCTTAAAGATGCGGGTTTAAAAAATTTATATTTATTGCACGGCAAAGCTGAGATTTGTTTAGAAGATACACTAGCAGATGCCTCACTTGACAGAGTATTTTTGTTCCATCCAGATCCATGGTTAAAACTTAGGCATCATAAAAGGCGTGTTCTCCAGCATAATTTTTTAGACCTTATTTTTAGGAAATTAAAGGCTGGTGGTCGTCTATATCTTTCGACTGATGTCGAGAATTTGTGGCAAAATATGTCTAAAACTATTAAGATTCATGGTGAATTTATGAAAGTTGAAGATCAAGAGTTTTGGCAAGAACAATATATTACATACTGGCACGAATACAGTAAACGATCTGAGCGACCTTTATTTTATGCTGTGTTTAAGAAACAATCATAGCTTGGTTACGAGAGAGGAAGATATTATGCAACCTACAACCCATACACAGCATAAAAAGTTAAATCAGCAGCCGTTTTATTTAGAAAGTGGAGAAAGTCTGCCTTTTGTGCAAGTCGCCTATGAAATCTATGGAACATTGAATGCTGATAAATCGAATGCTATTCTTGTCACGCATGCTTTTTCAGGTGATGCAACGGCTGCAGGTTCTTATGATAATAATGAAAATTTTGGTTGGTGGGATAAAATTATTGGTGAAGGTAAGGCGATTGATACTAAGAAATTTTGTGTAATTTGTACGAATACTTTGGGGGGGTGTCAAGGCACTACTGGACCTATTTTTATTAACCCTGAGATTGGCACACACTATGGGATGAGTTTTCCTAATATAAGTATTAAAGATATGGTTAATGTCCAGAAAGCATTTTTAGAGCAATTAGGTATTACACAACTTGCTTCCGTTATTGGCGGGTCAATGGGGGGGATGCAAGCTTTAGAATGGGGCGCTAGTTACCCTCAATTTGTTCAAAGTGTTATCCCTATTGCAACGGCAATGAAACATTCCCCACAGCAAATTGCTTTTAATGAGGTTGCAAGAAAAGCAATTACTCTTGATCCTAATTGGAATAAGGGTAATTATTATGATGCTACAAAGCCTGAGCTAGGACTTTCTATTGCACGCATGATAGGACATATTACCTATATGAGTGATAAATCAATGGAGTATAAGTTTTCGCGTAGGCAGAAAGAGGGTAGCTTTGAAGTAGAGAATTATTTGCAATATCAAGGAGATAATTTTGTAAAACGATTTGATGCTAATTCATACCTTTATATCACTAAGGCAATGGATTATTTTGATATTTCAGATAGGTTATTTGTTAATGATAATCTTGCTAAGATAAAGTTTTTAGTCGTTGCCTTTTCCTCAGACTGGCTTTATCCTGCTTATCAGTCAGTTGATATTGTGAAAAAGCTACATCAACGCTATGTTCCTGTAACATTTTGTAAGATCAATTCAAGCTACGGTCATGATGCATTTTTGCTGGAAACATCTGAGCTGACAAAATTAATAAAACCATTTTTAGAAGCAATAATAGGTATTTCAGGAGAGATTATAGCAGACTCTTGTTCTATAGGATAAAATAATGTTAGATAATAAAATAATATCAGGTTGGATACCAAAAAATGCTACTGTGCTCGATCTTGGTTGTGGTGAGGGCAGGCTGATGTTTTATCTTAAGCAACAGAATCAGGCTGTTATTCATGGTGTAGAAATTTCTGAGCAATGCATTTATAAATGTGTTGGCAAAGGGTTGAGTGTTTTTCACAGTGATATTGAGCATGGTTTGGCTGATTTTCCGGATAATAGTTTTGATTTTGTGATTTTTTATCAAAGTCTGCAACAGATTAAAAACTTAGATTTTGCTTTAAATGAAGGTTTAAGAGTGGGGAAAAAGGTTATTGTGGGTTTTCCTAATTTTGCTTATTATAAATCAAGGGTTGTTTTACTTTTTCAAGGGAAGGCCCCTGTGACTAAAGATTTGCCTTACCGCTGGGATAATACACCTAATGTTCATTTTTTTGGGATTCGGGATTTTAAAAGTTTTTGTAAAGATAATAAAATTAAGATAGAGCAAGAAATTGCTGCCTCAGAAAAGAAAGTCATTAAGTTTATGCCAAACTTAATGGCAGAGCGTGCTTTATTTTTACTTAGTAAAGACTAAGCTAATTATTTGTATCGCTTTTATATCAAGAATTTCCTTAGTGAAATATTAAAATTATTGATTTTTTATTTTAACTTGTGAGCTAATAATTTTCACTTTCTAAATACCTTTTTATTCCTTATTATTTAAAAATAGTTTTTTGTTTGGTTATTACTAATAACTATGTTGGTTAGTAATAATTGATTAGTGTTGTTTTTGTAATATGGTTATTTTTTCGATTTTTTTAAATTTATAGTAACAGAATATTTTTAATAAAATATTCTAACTTTAATAATTAAGGTTGTTGCCAGTGATGGCGTAAAAACAGTTGCAAGTAGTTTTGAGATATCTTAGACACACAAAAGTTGACAGTACCAGGTTTAGAATTTGGAGATTTGAGTTTTGAAAGATCTTATGGATCAACAGTTATTGATGATAGTAACAGCGATTTTGAAGTGCAGTTAGATGGGGAATATGACTTAATAGAAAATGATTTTATGTTTTAAGGTTTATAACTTATAATGAAACAGTAGCTGCGCTGTTTAGGGTTAATACAGACAGCAATGCTGTAGCTTCGCTTTTTTTTATTCTTTGGAATAAAAAAAGTATTAATTACTCATGCAGAACAGTTTTTTGTCGGTAAAAAAGTTGATTTGTTATTATAATTTTTTTTAATTGAAAAAATTTAAGAGGAGGGCTTGATTATGATTTTTATAGCTATTATAGGGGTTTTTGTTCTTTTTATTATTGGTATTCGGATTATTAGACCTGTTGAAGTTGGGGTCATTGAGTTTTTAGGTAAGTATTCTAAAACTTTTAAATCTGGTTTCCATTGGATTTTTCCGGGGTTACATCGGCTCCAAAAAATTAATATTACAGAAAGGCGTGTGGATATTGACCCACAGTCAATCATTACAAAAGATAAGCTAAATGCTGAGGTTGACGGTGTTGTTTACTTTAAGGTTGTGGATGCTCACCATGCTATTTATAATGTTAATGATTTTAGGTCTTCAGTTCCTTCTCTTGCTAAAACAACATTAAGAGCTGTTATCGGTAAGATGACTTTAACAGAGGCAAATGAAAATAGAGATAAGATCAATGAAGAAGTAGAAAAAATATTAGATTTAGAAGTTAGTAAATGGGGAATTAATGTTGTAAGGGTTGAGCTGCAGCGGATAGAACCACCTGAAGATGTCCAGATCGCAATGAACCAAGTTGTTAAAGCAGAAAATGAAAAAATAGCGGCACTTGATTTGGCAACGGCTATTGAAACGAAAGCCGATGGTGAAAGACGATCAGAGATAAAAAAAGCAGAGGGTATTGCTGCAGGAATTAAGCTAAAAGCAGAAGCAGATGGTGAGGCAATTAAAGTCGTTAATGAAGCGGCTGAAAAATACTTTGTGGGTAATGCACAGTTATTGAAAAAGTTAGAAACAGTAACAGCATCATTAAAGGACAATGCTAAAGTTATTGTGCCAGCTAATAGCGATTTGGTTAATATTATTGGGGATCTAGCAGGTGCCAATATCCCAATCATTAAAAAAGAAAAATAGTTGAAGACTTTGATATTCCTAAAAGAAGTGCAGAACTATGCTTCAATAGCTATCAAGTTTTTTTAAATAGTTATGGTTTATTGTCTTTATTATCTTTACTTGTCTTATACTTTTAAATCCTGAAAATTTTATTCTGATTTGAATAAAAATAAATTTATTTTTTAGGTTTTAGGAGATATAAATAGCAAGCAGCGGATAAGCCGGCTGATCCAAAAACCATACACATAACCATGATTTGATATCTTGCTGCAATTATGGGAGAAATGCCGGACAAGATTTGCCCTGTCATCATGCCGGGGATTGAGACAAGTCCTACGGCAAAAAGCGAGTTAACAGAGGGGATAAGTGCGGCTTTAAACGCTATTTTTCGCGATTTGAGGTAGTCCAGATGATGGACACTTTCTGCATGGAAGCGTTCTGCTGCAAGACTGACGCTGTTCATACAGTTTGCAAATATCATGCCTGCTAAGGGGATTATATAGCGTGGTGAATACCAAGGGGTAAGATCAAGGACTTTTTGGCTTACGATAAATAGGGTGAACCCGCCACCGATGAGAATAGCGATGAATGCATTTTTATATAATTTTTTGCGTTCTTTTTTTATTGTCCGTAAAGAAATCCAGCTTGAAGTTATGATCATAAGTAAAAAGATTGCCATAACGATCCAAGGGTTATTCGATTCGAAGATGGTCGTTAAGAAATAGCCGATGATTAATAGTTGGCTAAGCATCCTGAGTACTGCATGTATGCTTGTTTTTATTTTGAGGGACCATTTTATTAAAATTCCCATGACCAAGAGTACGGGAATGAAAGCAATTAAAATTTTAATAAATGATAGTGTTTGTATGGAATTATTCATAGTGAGTATTGTAACACATTTATTTGTTTTTATATCAAGAAAAAAAACAATAAAGTATTGCATTTTTTTTGTAATTAAGCTATATTATTTAGAATTTTTGTCTAGTGACGGAAAAATTCACAAAATGTGTAGGTTTTAAGAGAGAAAAGCTTAAGACTCAAACAAATTTATAAGGAGATTTTGGTAATGGCAAATATTACTATGAAAAATTTGTTGGAAGCAGGTGTTCATTTTGGACATCAAACAAGAAGATGGAACCCTAAAATGGATAAACATATTTTTGGTTCTAGGAATAATATTCATATTATTGATCTTCAACAGACAGTGAGATGTTTAAAAGAGGCATATCGATATTTAAAAGAAGAGGCTGCTTTAGGCAAGACTTTTTTATTTGTTGGAACAAAAAGACAGGCACAGGACTCTATTAAAGATCAAGCTGAAAAAAGCGGTATGTATTATATTAATTATAGATGGCTTGGTGGCACGCTTACTAACTTTGAAACAATCAAAAATAGTATTAAGAGGCTTACTTACCTTGAGGATTTAAAAAATAGTTCTACTTGGGATAAGTTAAGTAAAAAAGAAGTGGCAAGGCTTACGAAAGAATACCAAAAATTAGAAAAAACTCTATGTGGGATTAAAGATATGCCTAGGTTGCCTGAAATTGCGATTATTATTGATCCAGAGAATGAAATGACAGCGGTTAAGGAATGTCGCAAACTTAATATTCCTATTGTATCTATTCTTGATACAGATTGTAATCCTGATGTAATTGATGTTGGTGTGCCTGGGAATGATGACGCAATCCGTGCGATCAGACTTTTTCTTTCTATTTTTACGGACGCAATCAATGAGGGTAAAGAGATTTACACTAAAGTTGATGAAACGCCAGAAAAGGAAAGTACTCCGGAAGAAGTAGTTGTAGCAGAAATCAAAGCGGATGCAAAACCTCAGGAAGAAAAAAAAGTAATAAAAGATACAAAAACTGAAAAAGAAGTCACTCAAAATAAAAAGGCATCGACAAAAGCTAAAGTAGTTAAGAAATCTGAGATAAAATAGTTTGTGTGAAGAAGAGTCAGCGTCGTATACTTAAGATCTGAGATATTTTGTCGCCAAAGATAAGAGGAGAAATAACATGACAATTAAAGCAAGTGATGTACAGGCATTAAGAGAACTCACTAATGTTGGTATGATGGATTGTAAAAAAGCATTACAGGAAACGAGTGGAGATATTGAAAAAGCTGTTATAATTTTAAGAGAAAAAGGTATTGCAAAAGCTGCAAAAAGAGCTGGGCGAGAGGCTAAGGAAGGCTTGGTTTACTCTTATATTCACCCAGGGGGAAAACTAGGTGTTTTGATTGAAGTTAATTGTGAGACTGATTTTGTTGCCAAGAATGAAGACTTTATTCAGCTTGTGAAAGATCTTGCGATGCAAGTTGCAGCAGCAGCACCTCAATATATTGCTAAAGAAGAGGTTCCATCTGAGATAATTGATGCGGAGATGGCTATTGCCAAAAAACAGCTCGAAACTGAAGGAAAACCTGCTAATATTATTGAGAAAATTATCCCCGGAAAAATTGCTAAATACCATTCGGAGATTTGTTTGCTTGAGCAAAATTCTGTTAAAGATTCTTCCGTTAAGATGGGTACAATGTTTGATGATTTTAGATCAAAGATAGGTGAGAAGGTGGTTATACGAAGATTCGTACGCTATGAACTAGGAAACTAGTAGATTTGAAAGCAGGAAGCTTTAAAAGCTCTCCTGCTTTTTTTTTGGCATTAGCAGGTTTAAGTGACGGTGAGATTATTAATAAGTTTTAAAAGAGGGAAGTATGAGTCAACCAAAATATAAAAGGATTCTTATTAAAATCAGTGGTGAATCATTGGTAAGCCCAAGCCAAGCCATTGATCTTTCTTCTGATAATGTTAACAGGTTAGCTTCTCAGATTAAAGAAATGAAGTCGCTTGGCGTGGAAGTTGCAATTGTTATTGGTGGTGGGAATATTTGGCGTGGCAGCTTTGCAAAGAAGATTGATCCTGTTACTTCTGATTACATGGGGATGATGGCGACGATGATTAACTCTTTAGCCCTTCAGAGTGCGCTTGAACTCAAAGATATTCCTACAAGAGTACAGAGTGCAATCATGATCCAAAAGTTAAGCGAGCCATTCATTAGGCGTCGTGCAATTAGACACCTAGAAAAAGGTCGTGTGGTCATTTTTGCATGTGGAACGGGTAACCCATTTTTTACAACAGATACAGCTTCTGTCCTACGAGCTGCTGAGATTGATGCTGAGATTATTGTTAAAGCGACTAAGGTTGATGGTATTTATTCTGATGATCCTCAAAAAAATAGTGATGCAGTTAAGTATTACAGCATAACTTTTGAGAAAGCATTCAAGAAGAACTTAAAAGTTATGGATGCGACAGCTTTTTCATTATGTATGGAGAAAAATATTCCGATCGTTGTTCTTAATATGAATAAAGAAAACAATATTTTAAAAGCAGTTCTAGGTGAGAAAGTAGGTACAGTTGTAAAACAGTAGATGTTTTGCAGTAGTGC
This sequence comes from bacterium, assembly GCA_024222485.1. Classification (GTDB taxonomy): domain Bacteria; phylum RUG730; class RUG730; order RUG730; family JAAEPJ01; genus JAAEPJ01. Next base: position 47,719 of record JAAEPJ010000005.1, read on the forward strand.
CTGATAAACAGGAGGAAAGTATGGAAATTATCAATACAATTAAAGATGATGCTCAAGATAAAATGAAAAAAACCATTATAAAGCTTGGTGAAGAATTTTCTGCCTTAAGAACAGGTCGTGCGAATTCGGCATTGCTGGATATTATTAAGGTAGATGTTTATGGCTCAAAGATGCCCATTAATCAATTGGCAAATATTTTAATTCCTGAAGCGCGTGTTTTAGAGATTGTGCCATGGAGTTTAGAAAATTTAGAGCATATTGAGAAAGCTATTAATCAGTCACCTTTGGAACTAAACCCCTCTAATGATGGAAAATTAATTCGGATTGTTTTACCAGCTTTAACAGAAGATAGCCGTAAAAAATTGGTTAAGCATGCCAAGGTCGCTGCAGAAAACTTTAAAATTGCCGTTAGAAATGAAAGGCGTGATGCTAATACTGATTTAAAACATGCTGGCAAAAATAAGGAAATTACCGAAGATTTTGTAAGAAATGGAGAAGAAGAAGTTCAGAAAATTACTAATAAATATATTAAGCAGATCGATGAGATGTTATCTCAAAAAGAAGCAGAAATTATGGAAGTTTAAAGTTTTGGATAGTATTGTAGCGCTAGATCTAAGATTTATTTTTTATATTTGATATTTTCAAGAAAAAAAGGTTAGTTTCTTTTAAAAATAGATTCCCAAGATTCCCTAAGTTATCTCGATTTACTTTTATTTTTCTCATCTGACCTCTTTGATTAAAGATATTTTTAAATTTTTATGGGGATTATGGTAGGAATAAGTTTGTTTAATGATTTTAATTGTGGATCAGAAATAACAATTAGCTTACTAAGGCTAAGAAATAAAAAGGTAAATTAATGAAATTTAAAGGGAAAATTGAACTTACTTTAAAAGGTTTTGGTTTTTTAATTTGTGAAGATAAGAACCAAAAAGATATTTTTATTCTTAAAAGAAACTTGAATAATGCAATGGACGGCGATGTTGTCATTGTTGAAACTTTGAATAAGACGAAGAAGCCTGAAGGCATTGTTGTCGAGATTGTGGCTCGTCGTAATAATAATATTGTTGGTACATTTCATAAAGATAAAAAGAATAGCTATGGTTTTGTGATTGCAGATGATAAAAATGTTTATCTAGATATTTTTATCCCAAAAGGGCAGGCTCTTTCTGCAAAGGATGATGATAAAGTTGTTGTAAAAATTACGAAGTGGCCTGATAGCGAAAAAAGAAGTCCTGAGGGTGAAATAACTGAAAACTTAGGTAATAAAAATAAAAAAGGTGTGGATATTCTTTCTGTTATCAAGAAGTTTGATATTAATGAGAAATTTCAGAAACAAGTATTAGCTGAAGGTACAAAGATTCCCGGTTTGGTCACTAATAAAGACTTGAATGATCGTTTGGATTTAAGAGAGCATAAAATAGTTACTATTGATGGCATGGATTCTAAAGATTTAGATGATGCTATTTCTCTTTTAAAGCTTGACAATGGGCATTTTAAACTGGGTGTCCATATTGCAGATGTTGCTCATTATGTCCAAGAAAACTCAGAGCTTGATCGTGAAGCTTTTGAGCGTTCAACCAGTACTTATTTGATTGATACCGTTATTCCGATGTTACCGGAGAATCTTTCCAATGGTATTTGTAGCTTGAATCCTAATGTTGACCGCTTAACTATTTCTTGTATTATGGAGATTAATCACAAGGGGAATGTTGTTAACCATGAAATTGTTGAAAGTGTGATTAAGACAACTAACCGGTTAGTTTATACGGAGGTATCGGATAATTTAGAGAGCAAAAATCCTGATCAATATTATAAAACTATGGAAGACTTAGCTCTTATTTTAAAGAAAAAGCGATACCAGCGTGGCACGATTGATTTTGAATTTGCTGAACCTTATATTGTGCTAGACAAAAAAGGCAAGGCCGTTGATGTTAAGATCCGAGATCGTCGTATAGCAAATAAGATCATTGAAGAGTTCATGATTTTGGCAAATGAGACAGTGGCAGAATATGTGCATCACTTTAATTTACCCTTTGTTTTTAGAGTTCATAAGCAGCCGAGTGAAGAAAAAATTATGATTTTCAATAAATTTTTAGATAATCTTGGTTATAGGATTAAGGGGAAGCAAGGAGAGGTTCATCCTAAAGCATTACAGGCTATTCAAGCTAAAATTGCGGGTTCGCCTGAAGAAGATATTGTTAACAAAATGATGCTTCGCAGTTTAAGGCAGGCTAAATATAGTGTGAAAAATGAAGGACATTTTGGTTTAGCTTCGAGTTATTACTGTCATTTTACTTCGCCGATTCGTCGGTATCCTGATTTGGTTGTGCATAGAATTTTAAAAGATATCATCAAGAATAAAATTACCAAAACAAGGGTAAAAGAACTTGAAGAAATGGCAAGGACAGTGTCGCTTCAAGCCTCGGAGCAGGAACGTATCTCGGAGAAAGCTGAACGGGATGTTTATGATATGAAAAAAGCTGAGTATATGGAAGATAAGGTTGGAGATATTTTTTTAGGCACAATTTCTTCTGTCCTTAGGTTTGGTTTTTTTGTTGAGCTGGCTAATTGTGTGGAAGGCTTGGTGCGGGTTGAAAACTTAAAAGATGATTATTATATTTTTGATGAGCAACGAATGAGTTTATCAGGGGAACATAATAAAAAAACTTTTAAGATTGGGGATAAGGTCAAGGTTCTTTTAGCAAAGGTCAGTGTTGAGCGGCGTGAGGTTGATTTTGAGTTATTACCTAGAGATAGAAAAGTCAAAGAGTCTTAACCTATAAGTTGAGATAGAGATATTAGAGGGCTGCGGCAGAAGTTAGCAAGAACTTATCTTCGAGAGCTGTTTTTATAGCTAAAATACAAGAGTTTATTACAAAAAAAAGGTTAAATCATGAGATAATACTCAAGAGTTAGCACCTAAAGTAGCTGAGTCGATTTGTTTTAGAAAAAGGTACATCTCATCGTTCTCTTCTTATCTTAAATAATTCGTTAAAATGAAAGTTTATTATAATGTGTAATTGTCCTAATTTTAAAGATCATCGCTGGAATAATAATATTTGTTTGAGGGAAGTGGGATAGGCAATGATTCGTAAGCAATATTCTAAACGCATCAATCCATAAAACGTAAGGATTATAAAATTACTTTATGAACCAATCCATGGATATTTTTCATCACTAGCGTCCACTAGATTTTTGATTAATTTTGAGTTTGTGGCGAAAGAGGTGTCGCATGAAAAACATATTTTTGGGGATATTGATTTTTTGTTTTACGGCAGCTTTATTTGCAGAAACATTAACAATAGAAGAATTTATTGTGTTTGCGGTTAAAAAGGATCTATACTGTACCCCATTAAGAAATTTATAAAAAGTGAGAATATTAATATAATAAAATCACTTAAATTAATGGAGGTCCTTTTAAAAAAATGAAAAATAATTACTCCTCTCAAGACAAATTTAATATTGTGCTAGAAGCA
>JAAEPJ010000006.1 GCA_024222485.1 bacterium
TATGTTTAGAATGTTTTAGAGCCAACGAAATCGTTTTAGTCCATGCGAAAGGCGTACTTTATAAGAAATTGAGGTGAACTCTTATTGCGGGGCTTAGTTTTTACTAAGTTTCATGGGGAACTATAAGAAACCATCAAAGTAATAAGTTCTAAGCTGTTCCCATGGACAGAACTGTTGTAATACGTATGTTTACAACGTTTTAGAGCAAAGGGAATCGTTTTATTCCTTGCGAAAGGCGTACTTTATATGAAATTAAGGTGAACTTTGATTGCGGGGCTAAGTTTTCTTTAAGTTTCCTGGGGAACTATAAGAAACCCTCGGTGTAATAAGTTTGGGGCTCTTCCAATGGATAGAACTAATTTAATATGTATGTTTCCAATGTTTTAGAGCAGACAGAATCGTTTTATTCCATGCGAAAGGCGTGCTTTATAAGAAATTGAGGTGAACTCTTATTGCAGGGCTAAGTTTTCACTAAGTTTTATGATGAACTATAAGAAACCCTCTGTGTAATAAACTCTAGGCTGCTCCCATGGACAGAACTGTTGTAATACATATATTTACAACGTTTTAGA
>JAAEPJ010000007.1 GCA_024222485.1 bacterium
GTTAGTCGGACAAGTGTCCAATAATTCCAACAGTTTTTGCTGCTAATTTCGTGTTGGTCGGACAAGCGTCAAATAATTCCAACAGTTTTTACTGCCGATGTCGCGTTGGTCGGACAAGCGTCCAATAATTCTGACAAGTTTTGCTGCTGATGTCGTGTTGGTCGGACGAGCATCCAATAAATCCAACAGTTTTGCTGCTGATGTAGTTTCGGTCGGACAAGCGTCCAATAAATACAACAGTTTTGCTGCTAGCGTCGTGTTGGTCGGACAAGCGTCCAATAATTCCAATAGTTTTTGCTACTGATGTCGTGTTGGTTGGACAAGCGCCCAATAATTCCAACAGTTTTGTGCTGATGTCGTGTGGGTTGGACAAGCGTCCAATAATTCCAACAGTTTTTGCTGCTGATGTCGTGTTGGTCGGACGAGCATCCAAAAAATCCAACAGTTTTGCTGCTGATGGAGTTTTGGTTGGACAAGCGCCCAATAAATACAACAGTTTTGTGCTGCTAATTTTCGCGTTGGTCGGACAAGCGTTAAATAATTCCAACAGTTTTGCTGCTAATTTCGTGTTGGTCGGACAAGCGTCCAATAATTCCAACAGTTTTTTTGTGCTTATTTTCGTGTTCGTCGGACAAGCGTTCAATAATTCCAACAGTTTTTTGCTGCTAATTTTCGTGTTGGTCGGACGAGTAACCAATAAATTCAACAGTTTTGCTGCTGATGTACTTTTGGTCAGGCAAGCGTCAAATAAATCAAACAGTTTTGCTGTTAACGTTGTGTTGGTTGGACGAGCATCCAATAACACCAAC
>JAAEPJ010000008.1 GCA_024222485.1 bacterium
TCTTCCCCATTATATCTTGAAATATAATTAAGAGAAATGACCAGAATATGCCAAAATATTAAGACCTGCATGACCTTGACGTGATTTGAACACGCAACCTTCTGGACTAAGTTTTCACTAAGTTTAATGGGGAACTATAAGAAACCCTCAAAGTAATAAGTTCTAAGGTGTTTCCATGGACAGAACTGTTGTAATACGTATATTTGCAACGTTTTAGAGCAAACGGAACCGTTTTATTCTATGGGAAATGTGTACTTGATAAGAAATTAAGGTGAACTCTTAAAGCGGGGCTAAGTTTTCACTAAGTTTCATGACGAACTATAAAAAACCGTTGAATTAATAAGTTCTAGGCTGTTCCTATAGACAGAACTGTTGTAATACGTATGTTTTAAACGTTTTATAGCAAACAGAATCGTTTTATTCCATGGGAACTGCGTACTTTATAAGAAATTGAGGTGAACTTTTTTTGTGGGGCTACGTTTTCACTAAGTTTCATGGGGAACTATAAGAACCCCTCAAAGTAATAAGTTGTAAGCTATTCCCATGAAAAGAACAGTTGTAATACGTATGTTTACAACGTTTTATTGCAAACGGAATCGTTTTATTTCATGGGAAATGCACACTTTATAAGAAATTGAGGTGAACTCTGATTGTGGGGCTACGTTTTCACTAAGTTTAATAAGAACTATAAGAAACCCTCGTTGTAATAAGTTCTAGGCTGTTCCCATGGACAGAACTGTTGTAACCAGTTTGTTTACAACGTTTTAGAGCAAACAGAATCGTTTTATTCCATGCAAAAGGAGTACTTTATAACAAATTGAGGTGAACTCTTATTGCGGGGTTAAGTTTTCACTAAGTTTTCATGGGAAACTATAAAAAAACCCTCGGTGTAATATGTTCCAGGCTGTTTCCATGGACAGAACTGTTGTAATACGTTTGTTTACAACGTTTTAGAGCTAACAGAACCGTTTTATTCGATGGGAAATGCGTAGTTTGAAAGAAATGGAGGTGAACTCTTATTACAGGGTTAAGTTTTCACTAAGTTTCATGGGGAACTATAAGAAAGCGTTGTAA
>JAAEPJ010000009.1 GCA_024222485.1 bacterium
TAATTTTAATGCACTTAAATGTGTCTTTATTGTCCCTCTTTTTAATATTTTGCCTGTTTTTGTTGGTGTTTCATGAAGGTATTTGTTATAGCTTTGAAGTTCTTTTGGGCTTAGTTTTTCTAATTCTAGTTTGTTTTCTATCAGCCAACTGAAAAATATGGTTATATTTCTTTGTGTTTGATTTATTGTACTTTGAGCATAGCCTAATTGTATTAACCAGGTCTTTAAGTTTCCTAGTTTTTCTTCTAAAATGGGGGTGCCTTGCATTTTAGTGAGCTAATGAGCCAATAACTTTTTTATGGATTTTTGAACTGCTTTCAACGTTTTGTGGCTCATTTCTTGTTGGTGAGCCATTACTGAGCCACTGAGCCTCTAGATTTTTTAATGCCTTTTCTAGGCTTGTTTCTATAGCTTGTTTTATCAGTTCATAATTGTCTGTTGCCATTTCATATTCATATCCTTTGTTTTTTGTGCCTCCTATGATTTGTAAATAACCATATCTTGTCAGTTGAAGTAGATATCTCTTTAAAGTAGCTGGTGCTATTCTGTATTCTTGCCTTAGTTCTTTGCTGTAAAATGTTTCTTTATTTTTTGTTTTTAGATAGTTTTTTATCATTTCCAGGAAGTTCCTGCTTGCTTTTGTTAACTCATCACTTTTATTTAATAGCACTTCTTTTAATAATTCATTGCCTTCTTTTATGTCTTCTAAAGTTGTTTCTATATATTTTTCTCCGTTTTTATCTGTCTTTTGATCTCTTTGGTATTGCTTATAAAAAGTTATTACTTCTATGAAGTTTAGATAATGACTGTTTGTTCTTAATGGTTTGAAGTCTGTTTCTGGGATTATTAGTTTTGGAGCATAGGGATTTATTACTTTTATTGACTTGAGCACTGATTGAACATCTTTAAAAAACTCCTTTATCTCTTGCTCTTTGACTTGATTTATTTGACCGGCTGCCAAGGCCCTTTGGTAATTCATTATTGCTTCTTTATGGGTTTTGCTGTTATCGAGATATATTAATATCGATCTGTTGGCGTTATCTTCGTATAATTTTTCTCTCGTTGTTGTCCCTGCTAAGCTTATTGGACCTTCTACTTGTAAGGTTATTGTTTTCATATTGCCTTTACTATCTTTTATTGGGATAGTTTTGGTGATTTGTTTTTTGCTCATTAATTCTCGCAA
>JAAEPJ010000010.1 GCA_024222485.1 bacterium
AACATAACGCTGTTAGTTGAAGCGGAATGTAGTAGAATCTTGAAAAAGGCTTCCGAAATGTCACAGCTGAACATAACAGGGAGGGCCTGCATTCTCCTTAGTACCATTTGGATGGAACGTTCTATGTTGGGCGGGTCCAAAAGTGTGCCATTCAGAGATTCCGATGGATCCAGGACTAAACGACATTTCGTTGTGGCGCCAGATGTGGCCTCCTTCAACATGAAGTTGGCTGGCAGCCAGTGTGGGGGCTGCTTCACAGACTTGGAATGTTTCATCAGTCTTTCTTCCTCCTCGGGGACAATCTCCCAGTAGTTCTTCACCAAGCCATCGGTGAGCCTCTTGTTGAATTCCTCTTGAACATCTTGAGGTAGCTTGGCAAAGGCTCGACGAAGGGACAAATGGCGTCGGTAGCAGACGTCATAGTTGGTGGGCAAGCTGATCCTCATTGGGTGCTCGATGTACTGGACCTGGTATCTGTACTGCATGAGGCCGTTCTGCTCGGACGGGGACACCTCTTGACGAACAATGTGCTTCTTGAACCCGTCTAGCTGCAAACGCATGTAGTAGTTTTGGCCGGATGTGTCTTCGAAGCAGATCTTGCACCTCCTGCACCTCTGGCAGTTATCTGAGAGCCGGTGTCTGGGTTGTGGTGCTTGGGCTGTGAACTGTTCCAAACGTCGGTGCAGTCCTTGGCTGACCACGCCAGTGGTGAGTAGACGACGGGCCTCCTCGGCTCTCATCTGTATCACGTCCTCAGACTCAGCCTCAGACTCGTCACTAGAATCATCTGTGTCTGTCAGGGCTGACGGCTCGACGTCCTCAGACGGCTGGCCAGCGTGCAGGAATTCCAGGGCAGGTCCAGGGTTGTCCACCCTTGCACGAGGCAAGTCTGGTGCTGGCGGAGGGAGAGATGTGGTGGTCGCTAGAAGGGACGTAACTGGTTCGGCTGGCCATCCCTCATCCTGATTGCCTCCCTCATGCGCCTGGGCAAAACAGGAGCTGGTCAACAGGAGCTGGTCAACAGTCTCGCTGGTCAGCGGAAACGTCCGGTTTCCAGAGGCGATCATCTTGTCGTCCAGGGAGCAGTAGAACACACTCATGTAGCCGTGCTCGTCGGAGAAGGTCTCTACCAGTTTCGGGGCAATATGACCTAGGTCTAATCCCAGAACGATGGACAGTCTGGCTGATGACCTAACGTATTGTTCCTCATGCCCAACTTCTGAACAACTCTGTGTGAGACCCTGCTGTCTGAGGTTGTGTTTGTCGGCGAATTTACGGGGACACGTGATGAGTTTGGGTCGAAGGTGAACATCTCGTTTGCCTAGGCCGTCGTGCCGGAGAAGGTTGACTCGTAAGTGTTCACCAGAAGCAACTTCGATATTGAAGCCGCATTCAACGGACTTGGCGGTCTCAGTGCCAGTTGCATTGTTGCTCAAGGTTTCCAGTCGAAAAGCTTGTTTACGACTGGTGATGGCCATGGGCGCCAGGTCAGGGTGAAAATATGAACTTTCAGACCCATTGTCGACTAAAGCTTGAACTCGTACTTGTTCTCCGTCCTTGACGATCGTTATCCATGTAACGATAGGGGCTGGTCGGCCGAGACTTCCCCTGTTGGCTGGCAGTACTGTATCTCTGCTGTGAGAGAGTGTAGTAGCCAGTATGGTGGCGTCGCCTCCTTCGTCCTTGACAATGGTGTCAAGAGTCTCGGCAAGAGCGGCCCCAGAGAAGCTTTCTGGGATGGAGCCAACCTTGTGACTTGCTGGGTTGGAGCAAATTTTTTTGTTGCTCTTGCATTCTCTGCAGTACGTTTGTTTAGGTCGCCCATTGAAGTATGAATTTGCAGCACACTTGTGACCTTCTTTGTCCTTGATACGTAGACAAACTACACAGAGGCCCAGTGAGATTAGCTGTAGCCTCGCTGCAGGTCCGACCAGATTGCAATTGAAGATTGTATGCTCTGAGACTTCAGGTGGTTTGTTCTTCAACTTGCAAAAGAGGCAGAAAGGTGGCTTCTTCTTCCTTTCCTGGTCCGTGGTGGCAGCGCCTCCTGCAGGCTTGCCGTTGGCGGCCTCCTTGGCAAGTGCCTTTTGCCGTCTTTTGATTTGTCTCTTTGATTCAACCGGCTCTGTCTGACCCGCCCCGCCAGCAGTAGGAGGAACATCTTCATCAAGGTTTCTCCCTGGTTTGTGGTTCTTGTCCAGCGTCCGGTTGATGAGCTCAAAGTCTTCATATCGTTCCCTTGTCATCTTCTTGAGAACGCCTAGGGACACGCCAGCCGGGTCCTTTAGTAGAGGCACGAGTGAACGCTTTTCCACTGCATCATATCTTAGGGCGTTGAAGATTGAATAGACTACTTCATGGGGAAGAGGCAGCTGGTCTTGGTCATCAGTGCCCATCGCCGTAAGGCTCTCCAAATCCGCCAGTATTTCTTCAGATTTAGAAGGAATTTGATACGTATTCCGCGCTGGCTGAAGATTCCTCAGTTTTGTCAACAGGATCGGTAAAGTCAAGTGTGGTGTCCCAAACTTCAAGTTTAACCATCGGAACGCCTTTTCTGGACCCTGTGGAGTTCCGGAGAATCTTGTAACGCTTTTTGCTATGTTGTCCGAGCACAGCGCTGCTAGTTGAACAACCTGTTGTATGGGGTCCCGTTCATAAAGTTTGTAGATCTTTTGTTTGTTTTCTACAAATGAGGCCCACTCCTGTGGCGAGCCATTGAACGTGGAGAACTTGAAACGCGGACGTTGTTTTG
>JAAEPJ010000011.1 GCA_024222485.1 bacterium
GCTGCTGGTGGGTTAATTCTTTGTTCCATTACAGGTTGTTCTACAACATCTTCTTTAGGTTCAAATATTGATTGCATATTAGCTATTAATAACCCAAAGGCTGCTGTTATAACTAACCCTATACCTGTTACTACTTGGTTTTTAATTTCCGAAAAAAATCCTTTATTTTCACTCATTTTTTAATTATTTTAAAAGTTTTAACAAATTGCCCATTAGTTACTTGTAATAAGTAAATACTAGCTGGTAAGTTAGATAGGTCTATTTGGAATGAAACATAACCACTAAAGAATTTTTTTGTAGTTTCTTTCATTATTTTACCCGTATAAGTTATAATTTTAATTAAATACACCCCATTATCAGGAACAGTTAAATCAAATGTTAAGGGCCCTATTGTGGGTACAGGATATACTATACCATAAATACCATCTGTTGGTTGTGTATCAAATGGAAGTACCCTTTTATTAACATATCCATCTGTATTATCAACATCAATATCCCACCCGAGTTCTGTTCCTGCTGTTTTTCTTCCAATTGTAATCGGTATTTCTGTCCAGTTTTGATCTATTACTTTAAATCTAACTGTAAATAATTCAGTTGTATTACTTATAGTAAAGTTACCAAAAGAGGCATCATAACCTCCCCATCTTACTTTTTCACCTTCCCAATCTTGTGTATATGTTAGCCATTCTTGTGCTTTAGCTGTTACATTAATTGATTCAAATTCTAAATATTGTGGGTCAAAATTTAAAGCAAATTCTAAACTTCCAACTGTTTCTCCTGCTGTTTCAATTTCTACAGGTAAATTAATATAGTTACTAACAGGAACTTCAATCTCAGGTACGTTAAATACGACCTGAGAATGAGCTACTGTTGTTATTGCTAGTAAAAATATTAATAACGGTTTCATTTATTAATTTAATCCTGTACCATTTACATCACCTAATACTAATAAGTAGAAATTACCAGTTGTAGTTCCATTTATTTGTGGCGATAAAAATTCTGATTGTCCAGAAATTGTACCAGACTGATCTGAGGTTGCATTGTTAATAGTATTATACTGTGCCTCGGTAAAGAACAATACATCTGGGTTATTTGCATAAGCACTTAAACCTTGAGCTAATCTAGCAAATAATAGATAAGAATCTGATACTGTAATTCCATTTGCTTGATTTGGATTACCAGTATAAAATTGGGTACCTGATGTTGATTGTACTCCTGCTGCAATTTGAGCAATCATATTTGCATCTGCTGTAGATAATGCGGTACTTGCATCTAAACCACTTGCAATTTTTAATCTAACTTGCCAGTAATCTTGATCTATATTTTCTGAGAATGTTGCTGTTCCATCGGCTGCGGTTGTATCTGTAGCTACATCTACCCAAGTACTACCGTCTGCAGACTTCTGTAATATTACAGGAATAGATTCAGCTGGGTTGGTTGCATTATTTAAGATGGTTGCTACATAATCAAATGCTGGTTCTATAAAGTTACCACCATTATCAGAAACACCTAAGATAGCATCCGTACCATCAGCTTGAGCATAATAAGCAGTTAAATTATTTGTAAAGTCAACTCCATCAACTGTGCTATTAGTATAACTAGATTTAAATGGTAAGTCAACATCAAACATATTACCAGCAATAAGGTCAAAAGTAGTAGAAGCACCATCATAGGCCCATACAACTTTTACAATACCATTTGTTGCATCCACGTCTGTAGACATATAACCTACAGGCCCTGAAGTGTTATTATAAGTTATAGTTGGTGGATCAAAAACATCTTTATCGTAACTAAAAGAGAATTGAATACCTTTTACTGCATTACCTGATGTATTATCATAGTAAATGTCAACTACAGTATTGTTTGAAGAATTAACTGATTCTAAAGTATAAGTAGAATCAAAAATTATATAAGGTTTAGTGGCATCAGGAGATGTTGTCTGTGCGTTTAAGAAATGGGTTAGCATAAAAGTAGCTAACATTAAGAAGGATTTTTTCATTAGTTTTTTACGTTTAATATAAACTCAGTTAATACTTGTGTTTATAAATATGTAAACTAATTTTTACGTCCCGCTCTTATTATATAAAATATAGTAGAGTCTCCATTACTTCGATCAAATAAACTATAACTCCCGTATCCAAAATTTTCAGATTTATCATCAGTATCAGTATCTAAAGGATCCCAAAAGTAAGGAGTTTGTTGATAATGAAAAACTTTTGTAGAAGGTGTATTGCTACTATACTGAGTAAATATACCATTCATATAAGCCAACATATAGTATAAATCCGCAACGCTAAATTTTCCATCATTGTTAACATCCATCCTCCAATAATCTTTAGAATTATAACTACCATTAATTAACTTATCAGTAAAGTAATTAATATCATTTAAAGTTGGGATTGATAGTGCAGGAGGTACTACATCTATAGTATAATCATAATTATTATAGTCTAAATTAGTTGAAAAACTATAAGCCCCGTTTGTATCTGTTACAGCTTCTGAGTGTAAGCTATAACTAAATCCAACCTGGTTTTTGTTTTGTGTTTTAAGTTGAACTGTAACTCCTTCTAAAGGTTCTTCTTCAGCACCATAAACGTACCCGCTGTGGTTTATCGGATTAGTAGCTCCTGCAATCGTAGTTTTGAAATCAACTGTATTACCATAAGAATAATTACCACATAAGGTAGGGGAAGAAGAATATACCATTATAAATCTCATATAAACTTCTCCATTGAAAACTGTTTCCGGAACAGTAAATGTGTGGTTAAAGTTTCTAGTTCCAGACCACTGACTATAACTTGTATGAACTAATTCTCCTACATCATTTAGATTTCCATTACCGTTAAAATCAATCCATAATTTAAAATACTGTTTGTAATTACCTTGTGTTTGAGCTTGGAAATTAAGAGTAATTATATCTCCAGCAGTAATTGTAGGAACTGGAGTGCCTGTATAATCTACATATCCAGGCCCATTCCATCCTGTATTTACAGTGTAATTTTGTCCATTTATATTTATTGAATTTAAACGTTCGTACCCAAAGTTTGTCGAAGTAGAAGAACAGAGAGGAGATTGTGCATTTATAAACCCACTAACTAAAATAAAAAAACAAAGTATTCTAATTTTCATATTATTTACCCATCACAGCTTACACAGTCTGCCATTCTGGATCCTAAATCACCTTTAATCACACTATCAGTTCTTAAATAATAAAAGGTTTTAATACCCAACTTCCATCCTTCTAAATGTACTTGATTAATCCATTTTGGAGAATCATTTACATCAAAAGATAAATTTAAAGATTGTGTTTGATCAATATATCTTTGTCTAATAGCTGCTTGTCTAACTAATTCTAATTGGTTTATTTCAGGAAAAGTTAAAAATAATTCCTTTTCATCTGGAGATAAAATATTATCAGGTAAACCTTGTGCTGAACCATCTTCGGCTAGCATTTGATCCCACCATTTATCTTTATCTTCACCTTTTTCAGCTAAAATAGATTGTAATACTTTATTTTTTCTAATAAAGGTACCTTTAGCACCATTGAAAGTGTAAATATTAGCAGGTAAAGGTTCAATACCAGCACTAATACCACCACAAATAACTGAATTAGATACTGTTGGGGCAACTGCTAATAAATGAGTATTTCTCATACCTGTTCCCCTACACCATAAAGGTTCTCCATATTCTTGGGCTAAAGCCATAGATGCTTTTTCTGCTTTACCTCTAATATCATTAAATATATTATGGGTATGTGCTGTAGAAGCTATAGAATTAAATGGTAAGCCTTTTTGTTGTAAAAATGAATGCCAACCCATTACACCTAAACCTAAAGCACGTCCCTTACGAGCATGATTATAAGTTCTTTGTAAGGAATCTTTACCTGCAGATTTATCAATGAATTCTTGCATTACACCATCTAAAAACCAAGTGGCTAATTCAACAGCATCTGTATCTTTCCATTCATCATATTTAGATAAATTCATAGATGATAAACAACAAATAAATGAATGCTCTTCATCTGTAAATAATGTAATTTCAGAACAAATATTTGTCATACTTACATTTAAATTATTTAATCTATAAGCTATTGGGTTATCCTTATTAACATTATCTTTATACATTATATAAGGTTCTCCTGTTTCCATTCTTGATTTTAAAACAGTAGCCCATCTATTCATTGCTTCTGGGTCTCTTGCTTCTAATTTTCTCATAAATGAATCTCCTACGACAACACATTGATGTAAGTTTAAACATTGTCTATTTGGATCACCCTTTGGTCTACGAATTTGTAAGAATTCTTCTATATCTCCGTGTTCTATATCTAAATTAACAGATGCTGCTCCTCTTCTAACATTTCCTTGGTTAGTTGCAATGATTGATGAATCAAATATTTTAGCCCATGGTACTACACCTTCACTTTTACCATTACCTGAAATTCCTGTGCCGCGTTCTCTAATGCGATTTAATGAAATACCTACACCACCACCAGAGGCGGTTAACTTCATTAGTTCTGCGTTAGTTAAACCAATTCCACGTATTGAATCAGGTGTATCAACACCAAAACATGAAATAGGTAAACCACGATCAGTTCCCATATTTGATAACACAGGGGATGCTAATCCTAACCAACCATTCCACATAATTTTAAAGAATTTATTAGATAATTCTGGTTTTTTTAATCTATTAGCCGCGGCATTCGAAACTCTTCTATAAGCTTTTTTTACATCTTCTCCAGGTAATAAATAACCTTTAGAAATCGTTGCTAAAGAGATTTCATCCATCCATTCTGGATAGTTTTTTCCTTTTTCCCAATTTGTATAATCTACTTGTAATGCGTTGTTTTCCATATTTTAAAATAAACTGTTTGCGTCCCAATTTTGAACACCTTTACTATAATTTGTTACTCGGTTTGCAAAGAAATCTGTATGTTGTTTTCCAGCTGATAGACTATCAAACCATTTCATTCTTTTTACTGCTTCTTTATCTATTCCATTAACTATAGGCCCATATCCTAAGTCACTCATTTTAGTATTTACTCTATGTTTAATAAAGGAAATTAAATCATATTTAGGACAACCTGTTAAATCCCCCATTTCATATACTTTATCAATAAAATCTAATTCTAATTTTAAAGATAATTTAGCTGCCTCTTCAATGTCTGCTTGTAATTCTGGGGTGTTAAATTCTGGGTGTTCTTGCATTAGGGTTCTAAATAACCAACATCCTGCTTCTGAATGTAGTGATTCGTCTCTAATACTCCATTCTACAATTTGTCCTACTCCTTTAAGTTTATTATCTAATTTAAAAGATAATAAAACTGCGAAAGAAGAAAATAAATTTACACCTTCTGTAAATGCAGAAAATACAGCTAATGATTTAGCTCTTTCATGCCAATTAGGAGTACCATCATGTGAATCTCTAACTTCAGTTAATGCCTCAATTTTAGCCATTGTTGCTTCATCTTCTAAAAATTCACTAAAATTGTCTAAGCCTAATTCTTCATTTAATAAAGAATAAGCTTCAGCATGAATTGTTTCAAATGCTCCAAAAGTTACAGCCATTTTAATTACTTCAGGTTTTCTAAACCATTTAGTTACTAAAGTTGACCAATAATCATTTACTACTGTTTCTGTTTGTGCAAACCCTTTTAAAATAGAACCAATAATATTTTTTTCATGAGGTTTAAGATTTTGTTTCCAATCATTAACATCAGACATCATAGGTACTTCAGTATGTAACCAATGTGCTTGTTGTTGTTTTAACCAATAATCAGATGCCTCTTGATATTCAAAAGGTTTGTATACTATTCTTTCTTGTAGTAACGAGGTTTTTGCCATTATTTTTTTTATTTAAGGGTTTAATTCAAAAAATTTCTTACGCAACAATTGTTTATCAAAATTGTCTACATCTGTGTCAAATTTATTAGAACGAGTTGATGGAGCTAAGGTTTCAGATTCTTCTCCTTCAAAATATTCATTTTTAACTACAAAATGACCAGTAGAAGTATCAGCTTCAACACCAAAAGTAAGTCCATCCATTCCATATCTATTTTTCATTAAATGGAATCTACCAGTATTGTTAACTTTATCTTCTTTTTTACGTGAAAGAGACATACAGAAATCAGTTATCATTATTTTATCATACGATCCTGCTGCCTTATCTCCTTGTATCACATTGTCGTTTGCACCTGCACGATTAACTTGTGAAACAGACCAAATTGGTATATCTAATTGTCTAGCTAATCCTTTAGTACTTGTATAAATATCATCAATTTCATCCTTACGTTCACGATTTTTCTTTCTTGATGAAAGTAAATCTACATAGTCAATAATTACTAAATCAGGTTTAGAACCCATACTTGTAGCTTTCGCAATATGTGATTCAATAGTTGATATTGTTGCCTTACCTGTTGGGTATTCTTTAATAATTAGTTTACCTGGCAATTGTGGGATGATTTCTTCAATTTTATCTCTATGAGAATCTACTTTATTTACAGGTATTTTTGTAAAAAAAGCATCATATCTCTTTCCAACATAATCTTCTCCTAATTCTAAAGTATAATGGAGTACATTATATCCTAATCTTACAGCATGTCCTCCTAAAGCTACTAATGACCAAGATTTACCACCTCCTGGATTACCAAATATGAGACCAAAATCTCCATTTCCAAGTCCCCCCTGTAATAAATCGTTAATACGCGGCCAAGGGGTTGGTATAGTTTCTCTTGAATTTTCTCTATACCTAGATTCAATGTCTTTAACATATTCATGTCCTATATTTTTATCTTGTCCTGCTTTTAAAGCATTATCTACAATAAAACGAATACCATCAAAGTCGCCTGCTTTCAATAAGTCCACAGACGACATTAAGGCCTTCTTCAATTGTTGGTTTTTACAAAAGTTAGTAAATTCTTCTTGAACATATTCTAAATCCTCATCTGAGGTTACATATGCTTGTTTTAATTGGTCTTTAATAGAAATTTGTAATACTTCATTATCTACTTTTTGTAATTCTACTTTTAATATATCTAATGAAGGAGTAGTATGGTACTTATCATAATATTTAAGTACTTCTTTAATAGCCCATTTTTGTGCTTGGTTTTCAAAATATTCTTCTGATATAATATCATGAATATTAGTGAGAAATTCTTTATGAGTTAATAGAGATGATAATACTTTAATTTGAAAATCATGTCCATATTGATTTATACTATTTAATGTCATTTATAACCTTTTTATTTTTCATAAGTTGGAAATAGAGCAAATATATCTTTTAACCATGAATCTAAATTTCTAATCATTCCTCCTAATTTGTCTTCATTGTAAAATGATACAAACATTTCAGAATTAAATTCAGGTAAATCTTCAATTATTAAATTATCTATATGTTCTTTTCCTTTATCATCAATCATTGGAATACTTAAATCCATAACCTTATAATTGGTTTCAATTCTAGCTTGTTCTTGAACAATACGGGAATATACAACATGGTCCTTAAATTTCCTAGCAGATATATCAAAAATATCATCTAAGGTTAAATCATGGGTTTTTAATTCAGGGAATTTTTTAAATATTCCCTTTGCACCTAAACCTTTAATTCCTCGAATATTATCTGAATTATCTCCTAATAGTACTTTATGTAAAATAAAATTAGATGGTTTTAATCCAAATTTTTCTTCTACAGTTTTGGGAGTATAATATTCTTTCTCCATTGGTCTATAAACAATAATCTTATCTGTTACCAATTGCAAGAAATCTTTATCACTAGATACTATGAAACAAGTTGAATCATGTTTTTCTACTAGTTTTTCAGCTAATACAGCTATAATATCATCTGCTTCTACTTTATCGAGTATAGTGGTTTTAACAGGTAATAGCTTTAAATATTGTATTATACGTACTATCTGGTCAATTTTTGAGTCATGCTCTTCTTCAATATTATCAAATGCTTCCCAATTAGTAATTCGTTGTAAATTTCTTGTTCCTTTATATTCGGAGAGCAGGTTCTTACGATTTACTGTTGAACCTGCTCCGTCGAATACTACATAAACAGAAGTTGGATTTGTTTGTCTAATCATAGCACCCAAAGAGCGGAAAAATCCCCCTAACCCACCAATATGAACCCCATCAGGATTAACCATATTCATCATAGCAAAATTTCTAAAAAATAAATTTAAGCCATCTAAGATTAATACTCTGTCGTGTCTATTTTGGGTAGGGATCTCCTGATCTTCCTGGATATCATCCAGAAGATTAAATAACTCTTTGTGTTTCATGTTTTTATTTATAAATCTTGTACGTCGTAAAGTACAGGGGTTACATCTTCTTGGTCTTCTACAATTTTGAATGTTCCACCACCTAAAATTTTAGTCCATTCATCTGAATGTTCTTTTTTATAGGCGTTCTTATCCTTATCAGTATCTTGAATAAAACCATGATTTGTCATAACAATTTTACCTCTTGATTGCATACCATTAACATGGTTTTTATCAATCTGTAAGTTTGTTCTTTTACCCCATTCTACTTGCTTACCACCTTTAATTGCTTTAATTTTAGAAGTACCGGCATTAGAAACATTTCCAAAGGTAACTACAAATGTTGCATCATACCACATAGCCATTCCACCTTTATTCATCATTTTAGGTTGACCCATAGGTGATTCTGCTTTAGCAGTCCATACTTTATTAATACAAACTAAAGTGTTAGTATAGGGTGAGGATTCTTTACGAGACATTACAATACTTTGGTTTACTGTATTACCAAATTGAGTTGACATTGCACCTGCATTCCATTCATTGTTATTTTTCAGTTTTTCAACTGACATTGCACAGGGAATAGATCCAATTGAATCCCAGAAAAATGCTAGATCATAAGGTAAATTACCTTTTTTCTGTTCATTCTGTAAATCCATAATAAATGCTGCTACGTCTTCAATAGTATGTAGTGTTTCTCTATCAACATAAATAAAATTACCTTCATAATCAATAATATTACCTTGATCATCTTTGATTAGTTTAACTTCTAACCCCATTTGGGCAGCATGCTCCCAATTCCATTTCATCTCAGTAATAATAAAAACAGGCAATATTCCCATTCTTTGTGCTGATACTGCTGCTTCAAGTAGAGCAGTTGTTTTACCTGTATCAGAATGACCTCTAAGTAATGAAATATGTCCCATTGGTACTCCAGGTACCCCAGCGATTTCTTGAAAAGCAGGGGATAATGGTATCCATTTTTGTTCCTTAAATTTAACGTTTTTATCTAAACCTTTAGATGATTTAAATTTATTTAAGTCAAATTTGCTCTTAATCTCGGCGGACACTGCCGCCGAGAGAGACTTCGATGCTTTTCTTGCCATATTTAGAAAGGTAGATCATCAACTTTATTACCACTATTTGAATCATCAAATAATGAATCAAATTTGTCTACCTTACTTTGTTTAGCCTGATTAGTATCTAAACTAAAATTTGAAGTTGGTTTTGGAGTTGATACAACAGGTGCTGCAACAATTTCCTCAGAATCTTCTTCTGGTGATAACCATTTTTCTAATGCTGATTTCATCTCATCAAAACTAAAACGTTTAAATAAACCTTCTTTTGGGTTTGGTTGCTCATTTGTCCATTTTTCTACCAAACTAGCATCCTCACTAAGTGGTGATGTTTTTAAACGAACACGTACTGATGATTTATTATAAGGAGTACCAGTTGATTCTGGTCCTACTGTTTCAACTGTAAGGTCTCTACCATTTACAATGTCAGTGTAATCTCCAATTTCATCATCAACAGCAAGTGCTAATAATTCTTCATATACTTGTTTACCAAATTGCCATAGTCTAGTACCTTTATCTTCTTCTCCACGTACTACTACAGGAACAAAAATACGGTTTTTAGCATCTAGTTTCTTAGCAAGTACATAATTCTCTTTATTATATTCACCTTCACGTAGTTTTCCAGCGAATAGAGCAATTGGGTCTTTCTCTCCAAAATTAAGGGGTGAAATCATTACTTTATTAGTAATGCCATAATAAAACTTCAACTCAGTAAATGGGTTAGAAGCATCATACGCTGATGGTACGATTCTAATTTGTTGCTTACCTACTGTAGGTCTCCAAAAAATTGTTGTGTAATCGGTCTTTTGACCACCCTGTGGTTTGGATTGGAGGGTATCCAATTTTTGCTTTAGTGCATTTAAATCCATAATGTAACTTATTTTTAATTATAACTGTTTATATGTAACTCTAATATACGAACTAAGGTTTGGGAAACCAAACTATACTTCGATTATTTTATAAATTTTTGTATTTAATTGGTTTAAATCATTATGTTGTGTAAGTAAAACACAATTTCTATAATGTTGCCAATCTACTTGATATTTTGTATCTACAACACCTCCATTTAATTTTTTAATAAGTTCATTAAGGGCATTAATAGTATATAAGGTGTTGGATTCCTTTTTTCTATGCACCAAAATAGTATTATCTGGTATTGTATGTACATTTCCTTGGTCTACATTATAAGTTACAACATATTCATCTTTCCCCACGATCTCGAGGACAAACATTTTGTTGTATATAATTGTATATTTTGACTGTATATCTTCAATAAGTGCGTCTAAACCATCTAAGTCTGTAAACGTACAAAATAATTTATTATTCAAATCGCCTGCGTTTTGGATGTCTTTTATAACATCATAATTCGCATTATACGTATTGGTCCTATTCTGTAAAATTGTAATCATAACCTTCTATTTCTTTAATATTTAATTTGTATTTTTTAAATACATTTTTAATTTCTTCTAGTATATTTTCCTCACTATCGTCTAAATCAAATAAAAACGAATCATAAGTGTATA
>JAAEPJ010000012.1 GCA_024222485.1 bacterium
CGAAAACGTTTTAAATATACATATTACAACAGTTTTTTTCCATGGGAACAGCCTAGAACTTATTACTTCGAGGGTTTCTTATATTTTTCCATGAAACCTAGTGAAAACTTAGCTCCGCAATAAGAGTTCACCTCAATTTCTTATAAAGTACGCATTTCCCATGGAATAAAACGGTTCTGTTTGCTCTAAAACGTTGTAAACTTACGTATTACAATAAATTTGTCAATAGGAACAGCCTAGAACTTATTACTTCAACGGTTTCTTATAGTTCCCCATGAAACTTAGTGAAAACTTAGACCCGCAATAAGAGTTCACATAAATTTCTTATAAAGTACGCATTTCCCATGGAATAAAACGATTCTGTTTGCTCGAAAACGTTGTAAACATACGTATTACAACAGTTCTGTCAATAGGAACAGCCTAGAACTTATTACTTCCGGGGCTTCCTATATTTGCCCATGAAACTTAGGGAAAACTTAGCCCCGCAATAACAGTTCACCACAATTTCTTATAAAGTATGCCTTTTGCATGGAATAAAACAATTCCGTTTGCTCTAAAACGTTGTAAACATACGTATTACAACAGTTCTGTCGATGAGAACAGCCTAGAACTTATTACTTCAACGGTTTCTTAAAGTTCCCCATGAAACTTAGTGAAAACTTAGCCCCGCAATAAGAGGTCACCTCATA
>JAAEPJ010000013.1 GCA_024222485.1 bacterium
GCCAACCTGCCTTGATGTGTATGGTAAATGGCATACATGATGGTAGAAGATACCACGTGCAGGTGTACAAAATACAGGAAACAATACTTTCTATAGGAATGTCAACAAAATGACAGGAGTGGGACTCGAACCCACGCCACCAAAGTGACCGGTGCCTTAAATCAGTGTCTTAGACCACTTGGCCATCATGCCTGTATGTTGTGAGAATAATAGCATGGATAATGGTAGAAGATACCATGTGCACGTGTTCAAAATAAATGAAACAATACACTCTTTAGGAATGTCAACAAAATTACAGTAGTGGGACTCGAAACCATGTCATCAAACTGACTGGTGCCTTAAGCCAGCGACTTAGACCACTCGGCCATCATGCCTGTACGTGTGTGGTCAATAGCATTCATAATGATAGAAGATAACATGTGCATGTGTTCAAAATGCATGAAACAATACTATATATAGGAATGTCAACAAAATGACAGGAATGGGACTCGAACCAACTCTAACATAGTGAATGGTGTCTTAAACCAGCACTTTAGCCCACTCGGCCATCCTGCCGGTATTTTTGTGGTCAGTAGCATTCATGATGATAGAAGATACAATGTGCAGGTGTTCAAAATACATGAAACAATACTTTGTATAGGAATGTCAACAAAATGACTGGAGTTGGACTCGAACCCACGCAACCAAAGTGACTGCTGTCTTAAACCAGCGACCTAGACCACTCGGCCATCCTGCCTGTATGTTTTGTGATCAATAGCATGAATGATGGTGGAAGATACCCTTTGCAGGTGTTCAAATTAAAGGAAAACAATACTTTGTATAGGAATGTCAACAGAATGACAAGAGTGGGACTTGAACCCACGCCATCAAA
>JAAEPJ010000014.1 GCA_024222485.1 bacterium
AATTTCCTGTAATATTTAAGAAAGGTTGAGTTTGAGAATATATATGCCTTTGATAACAGCAAGCTTGGAAAACTTTCACTGATACTAATGAAACATGGTTTTGAAAAATGGTTGTTGTATTACATCGTACCATTGATGAGTCTGGCTATAGTGTAGCACGTTCGTGCTACCTCATCCTTCAATGTTTATTTTCATGCTTTTTTGTGTATATTATGTACCAAAATTTAACACATTTGTCCGTGCACTAAACTCAAAAGAAAGGTAGAAGTAATTAAAACCCAAATCATCCACTTTCTAGGTCATATATCCAAAATCTTCGACGTGCTACACCAATTTTGAAAGACATATATTCAACTATATATTTAGATAAAAAAGTACCGTAGCACGTAAGTAAAAATCAATTTCTCCTCCTATTGCTCTAAGTTTTCTACCGAAAATCTGATGACATCTTAATTCCAGGTAATGCACAGTAATAGAAATATTTATCAAACTTATAAACCGATCCAAACGATAAATATTTAAATTTAAGTTTGAGATTCGGCACTGTAGCACGTGGAAAACCCTCGAGCTTTTAAATTTCTTGCTTTCTACTGCATTTTTTAGAAAAGGCTTTTTATATTCGGCTATTGCTGCTGACTGAGAGTTGATAGTTGCAGAAGCATACCAAATTAGGTTTGCTAGATTTTTTTCGACACCTTAGATCCATTAAAAACGAGTTTTAGACTAAGCAAAGCCTTGAGTTTTATTGCGTTCTTTTTTTTGATTTTTTGAGCTATAAGCTTTCAATAAATGTTTTTAAAATACCCTGATGAAAATAAGTTTGAGTCGTGTCTTACTGTATTGTTTGGGATGACAACTGTAACCTACTCACAAACGTTGTCCCACTACTGACTGACGCGAGAACTTTAGCCTGCTGTGTTTCCACCCTGGGCTGTTTCGTTCTTCATTATTCAACCTGGTCACTACGAATTACTTCATTTTAACCATGTTGACGTCAGTCTTAGTGCGGGCATTCGATCAACATAAGTTGACAGCAGCCAGTGGTCTCGAACTCAAGCCATCCTCCGACTCACGCCTCTAAGCAGCTAGATTACAGGTGTTCGCCACAACACCCGGCGTACGGA
>JAAEPJ010000015.1 GCA_024222485.1 bacterium
AAGAGAATGGGCGAAGGCATGATAAACATGCCGATAGCATTGCAACCCAAAGCAGATTTTCACCCTTGACCAACGCAAGTTGATTTCTGGACGCATTTAGCAGATAAATTCACTAACAAGGGAACGTCAATTTTCGACCCGTTTGCGGGTAGCGGAACTGGCGCTGTAGTTGCGCATCGGTTGGGCGTTGATTTCGTCGGCTGTGAGATAGACAAGGATTACTACGAAGCATCCGTTGAGCGATTTAACTCAGAAACGGCTCAGGTCGATATGTTCGGAGGGTGTGATCCGTGAAGGCCAAGAAATTCGTGTTATTCAACGGCGAAATCAGGCGCAACTGCCTGGCTTACATCAACGCGATCGAGCTAACCGGCAAAACGCAGGTCACGATATCGCAAACGGCAACGAAGTCAGCCAGGCAACGCGGGCTGCAGCATATTTGGTACGGCGATATCGTCAACAGCGGCATCGGGGGTGAGCGTGAATCGACAAAAGAAAATCTCGACCTGGCTTGCGAATGGCGATGGGCGCTGCCGATCTGGATACGCGATGATGGCGACTTCGCTGATCTATTCCTGCTGTACTCGAATAAATACAAGGGCGATCCGGCGAAAATGAGGTATTTTGTCGCGCA
>JAAEPJ010000016.1 GCA_024222485.1 bacterium
GCAACTGGCAATTACTCAGTAAGGAAACTTGCCAAAATTTTACAAGAAAAAGGATTAAGGACGGTAAGAGGAAAAATTTTACTACAAAGCCGGTTACATGAAATTTTGCAAAATAAATTTTATTACGGATATATGAAGCATAAAGATAATATTTATCCTCATAAATATAAAACGATAATCAGCGAAAACCTTTTTAACAAATGCAAAGCAGTAAGGCAAGGCTGGCATAAAAAACCATTTAGGTATGGTAAAAAGCCGTTTATCTTTAGAGGTCTTATAAAGTGTGCTTATTGTGGCTGTACAATAACCTCAGAACTTAAAAAGAATAAATATGTTTATTTATCTTGCACTAAATATAGAGGGAACTGCAACGCTGTAAGATTAAAAGAAGAAGAAATTTTAGAGCAAGTTAAGGCTTCTTTTAAGAAAATTAGCATACCTAAAAAAATACTAGAAAATATAAGAACACATTTACAGCAAAGCCATGAAAGCAAAAAAACATTTCAAAAAGAAGAAATAAGGCGAATTGATAAAGAATATAATAATTTACAAAATAAAGCAGACAGATTGCTTGATATTTATTTGGAACAGAGTATTACTAAGGAAGACTACGACAAAAAATGTACTGAAATAAAACAAAGGCAATTTGAATTAGCAGAACTTAAAAAGCAACA
>JAAEPJ010000017.1 GCA_024222485.1 bacterium
GCCATTTCATCACAAGCTTTAGCTCCTTATTAACAGTTTTAATTAAATTGGGCAAATGTTTGTCTTCACAATAAATGTTTGAATCGTTAGCATATAGATAAAATTTTACTTCTTTTAAAACAATAGGCAGATTATTAATATATATCAAGAAAAGTAAAGGTCCCAGAACAGATCCTTGAGGAACACCACAATTTACTGTGAACAAGTCAGAATTGTGTCCATTTGTTGATACTTATTGTTTTCTATTAGAGAGATAAGAATTAAACCAGTCCAAAGCACATCTGCAAACCCCATAATGCTCAAGGTCAGTGGCAACAGGCTTCCAAAATTGACGAGGGGTCACTGTTTTAAAAGACGAGGGGTCACTGTTTTAAATCAGCAGCGATAATCATGCTGCGGAATTTTCAGTCAAAATTGAATCTCTTGTTGCTTTACTTCTTCAGAGTTGCAGAGCACACAAAATGAGTGTTATGAAATCAAGAAATTTTAAAAGACGGGGGTCATGTAGGTAAAAACTGTATATTTCATTTATCAATATTATATAGAATACTGTCAAGGTATGTCCAAAATTCAAAACACTCATTTTTTTCACTAATTCAAAAGATACAAACTGTGAAAATTTGGCTTCAATATCTTTTTTTTTCACAAAATGATAATCTGCAGAAGATAGCGACCGCACTAAAAAAGAGTTTATGAGAAAATCGAGTTTAAAGTTTTGTAAAGTTTATATTGGTTTTCTGCCTATTTATTTGCAGTATATTAGATTCCTTGGTAAAATATGAACATCACATGTTCCAGAATGCATCAAAATAAAAATTTCAATTTTTTTTTGAAAATCAAGTGTGTAGGCCGAGATGGCCCTTAACTGCTTACAATTTTACAGCTTTTTAAAAAAATTAACAACACAACTTAATACGTAACTAATGTAAGAATAAGTTTATGAAATACAACAATTTGTTTAAATATAAAACAAGAAATTAATTACATGAGGGCAAATATCGCTCTGATAATCCCATATATCAATAAAACTTTTAGTAGTTAAGAATTAACAGGGTTATTGAAGTATCTGGTTCTTTTGTCAAATAATTTTTTACAGAAATTGCCTAAAAGTTTTGTTGTCTTATAGTCTTCCTGGCTCATTAGCCAGATAAACATATTTTGGTCATTTAGTGACATTGTACTTGGAGCAATTCTGTGAATTGTATCCAAGAAATTTTTTCTTTCATCTCTATAAAGGGGACATGACAAAAGAAAATGCACTTCATTTTCAACTGAAGATACATTTTGTGTTTTACAATATATGCAAAATCTTTCTTCTCGGGGTGTTTTGATTTTGTTAAAACGACCTGTTTCGATTTGAAGATTATGAGCACTAACTCTAAGTTTTGCCAATGTGCTTCTGACTTTAAAATTTGGCAGAAAGTCAAGATATGCCTCAAATTTGAAAGTGGTCTTAAAAGAAGCATATAAATGTAATTTTTTATCTTCTGTAATGTGTTCATTTAACTTTTGTAAAATGTCTTGTTCAAAGTTCTTCCTAACTTTTGATTTAATTATTAAACGGTTATCTGATTGCTGTATTTCATAGCGTGTTTGTAAATCACGAGCCTGGGAGACCCAATTCGAGCAGCCAGAGTCTGTATCTTTTACAAGCATACTAAAAGCTTTACTGGCATATCGTTCGGAACTCAATAGGGATATTCTTGTATAGAATTTTAATATGCTTATATGTCGATAGCGTTGAAGACTCATCCTTCCCAGTTCTGCATAAATAGCATCTGTTGTTGTATTAGATCTCACACCCAAAGCATATTTGCAAGCTTTAAGATGTAGAGTTTCCAGCTTTGCCCATTCATCGAAACCCCAAACTTCAGAAGCATAATTTAAAATAGGAATAATTGTGTGTTCAAATAAATAAAGAAATAGACGTGGCTGAAAACCACCCCATTCTTTACTTTTAGAAATTAGGGAAAAATAGGCTTTTTGAGCTTTTTCTTTGATTTTATCTACGTGTTCAGAAAAAGAACCGTTGGATTTCAACGTCACCCCTAGGTATTTATATGAATCACATTCCTTTATTTCCTTATCCCCCATCTTCCAAATTTTCTTATTTTTTGATTGAGCACGAGCTTTTTGTTTGTTTTTTCTAATTACCATGACTTTGGTTTTATCCATATTCACTTCCATTTTTAGTGATTTGGAGAAATTTTCTAAAGCATCTAATTGAGATTGTAGGTCAGTTTTGCTTCTCGCTATCAAAACGAGGTCATCAGCGTATAATAATGAATGAACTGGTAAATCGTCTACTAGTACCCCCTGCGAAGATGCCTTGATATGATTATTAAGATCATTCAAATACAGAGCAAAAAGGACCGGACTGAGAAGACAGCCCTGTCGAACCCCCCTTTCGCAGGGAAAGATATCCGTAAGGCTGTCATTGCCCCTGACACATGATTTAACTTTTTCGTAAAGTGACTCGATTATTTTCAAGAAACCTCCTTTGATTCCATAGACAACAAGTTTTTGTAAAAGCAATTTATGGTCTACAGAATCAAAGGCTTTTCTGAAATCCACAAAACATACATGCAAAGGGCCTTTATTACATTCAAAATAATTTTCAATTATAGCACGAAGGGTAAAGATATGGTCCGAAGTTTGATATTCTTTTCTAAAGCCGATCTGATTTTCCTCGAGAATTTCAAATCTAGAAATTATGTTATTTAATCTTTCTAATAAAACTCCTAGGAAAAATTTTCCAAAGATACTTAATAATGTAATGCCCCTATAATTATTCAGATCTGTTTTATCACCCCCTTTGAAAAGTACCACAATTATTCCAATAGACCACTCTTCTGGAAATTTTCCTGATTCTAGCAATCTGTTGAATAGTTTTGTGAAAACGTGAAAGAATTTATTATTAGCGTTCTTCAGAAGCTCAGCGCTCAACATATCAAGCCCAGACGCCTTACCATATTTTAGTTTTTTTGCCATCTTTGTGACTTCCTCAAAAGAAATCTTACTATTCAACGTGTCATCAATTAACTCTTGCGTCATGGTATCAAGAGATGAGGCAGGTGATTCAAGCTCATTGTTATCTGCAGAACCATCAGATTTTAAAAGTTTACTAAAATAGTTAGATAGGTGATCATTGGAGAATTCTAAGTTAGCTTTTTCTGTATTTTTTTTTAACCTTTTCCAAAACTCCTTTGGTGCTTCCCCTTTCAATTTCCAGAGTTCTAGTTTTTCGTTTTCAAGAAAACTATCACGTTTGTATCTTATTATTTTCTTATAAACCCTGCGCTGTTGAAAGTATAACAACTTAAGGTTATTTACTTGATCAACTGTGAAATTTGTTGAAAATTTTAGGGCAGCTTGATAAGATTTTCTTTTATTATTCAATAACGTTTTGTTTTTCTTACATTCATTATCAAACCAAGGACATTTTTTCTTTGGTGTCGTTCTGTTATCATTTTTAGGAAAAATCCCTCTAGAGTTAAGACCAGCCTCAGATAAATCGAGCATTTTTAATCGTAATGATTTAATAATATCTTCAACATAAAAATCATCATCATCTAGATGATTTGATATATTGTCCAGAAAATCTATAATCTCAGTATTTCTCATTGCCGAAGATAAATTTTGTAGGGTTGAGTTGTTTTTAATATAAAATTGCCTCTTATAATTTTGAAGGAGCTCGTTATCATCAGTTGCAACATCAGAAGGAGATTGTTCAGGAGGCTCAGATCTATTATTTTTTGGACATTTAATTGAGATTTCCATTGGGCTATGATCTGAGAGTTCACAAATTTTACCAACAGACAGTTTATCAATCATGCAAAAGTTTTGATGAAGCGAAAGCGAGTAATCTACAGTCGAACATCCATTTTGCGAGAAATATGTATAATTGCAAGAATTATTCTTATCAATTCTGCCATTCATTATCCTATAACCAGATGATTTACAGAATTCAATGAAGGCGGTTCCACTTGTATTGAGCGGGCTATCATCTTTATTTAACCGTTTGTCTAAGTGCTGATCTGGTAAGTAATTTTCATCTACAGGTAAAAAATCATCTAGTTCATCATTTTCAATAAAGTCATTTACATCATTCGTTCGAGCATTGAAATCACCGCACAATAGAACCCACCCCCGTTTTTCATAGCACGCACATTCTGATTGAAGGGTATCCAAAGATAAGGACTGTCCTGTTCTAAGCAAAATTGAAGTTGATGGAGGAATGTATAGGCAGCAAAAGAATAAATCTTGTTCCCACCCAAAAGCAGCTTTTTCTACCCTGACCCAAAAGTGATAACTGTCAGAAAAGAGAATAGAGACATGTTGAATTAATGATTTTCGAACCAAAAGAGACATACCCCCTGATGGTCTACCCCCTAAATGATTTTTAAAACCAGGTTCATGAAGTTCAGTAAAATTAGCATCTAAATCCAGTAAAAGATTATCTTTGGGATCTCTCCAAGTTTCAGAAAAACAAATTAAGTCATTTTGGCTCATAACTTGGTCAAAAAAATCGCAACCTGTCTGCTTGATAGATTGAGCTTTAGCACTTCTGAAGCCATTAAAATTCCAAACACATAAATTTAAAGATTGCAGTTTCCCAAGATTACTGATGTTCAGTGAACTATTATTTGTCCTATCTCGGCCAAATTCCTAAAACTGGTCCCCCCCATTCCTAAGATTATCATAATCGGTGTATGATCTGATTTCAAAAGTACGAGGGCTATTTACATGTCGATATCTAATACGTCCGTCTATTGTCCAAACACTTTCTATATTTAATGAACGTCTATTTACACTAACCTCGTCGAACATACGTTTTATCCCTGGAGCCAAGTCTTCCCTGATCTTTATATTTTTGGCGTCTCTCTTTTTCCTCATGACAGCCTCCTTTGACTTGTGTGACATAAATTTCAGTATGATGGCTCGCGGCTTGTTGGGATCCCTTCTTCCAACTCGATGCACTATGTCGATATCTGAGGCCTTCACATCGACTCCCACTTCCTCTTTCAACAGCTTGATGCAGAGGTCCTCGATAGCTTCTTCTTCCTCTTCCTTTACATCATAGATTCGAATGGAGTTCTTACGCGAGTATTGTTCTTGCCTGTCTAGGCCGAATTGAAGGTTTGTGCCTTGATTATAATTAATATGGATATTGTTTTTCATGACGCCCATGTCTTGTTCAACCAAAGCCTGTTTCGCTTTCATGCCTTCCACATCAGTTTTAAGATTTTCAAACTCAGATTCGATGATACCGAGGCGTTCAATAACCGTGTCCTGTCTTTCAATGATCGTGTCCTGTCTTGCCCGCATTTCCGCTTGACCAGTTTTCAAATACTCCAATACTTCGAGAATCTTTCCTAACTCTTCCTCCACTTTTTTACCTTCTTTTGTAGTTAAGCCAGTGCTAGTCGGGCCGGGATTTGTTTCTACGTCTCCTGATAACAGAAGCAGAGATCCAGGATCCATAACCAAAGCACCACCATTGCAGAAGTAAGATTTAGGCCCATTGCGATTTACAAAACAACAACCTTTCCTCCTCGACTTGCCTAAAACTAACTTCAACCACTTCCTTCCAGAAATA
Source organism: bacterium (assembly GCA_024222485.1). Lineage (GTDB taxonomy): Bacteria > RUG730 > RUG730 > RUG730 > JAAEPJ01 > JAAEPJ01. The sequence goes on from JAAEPJ010000017.1 coordinate 5,600, forward strand.
ACGTGCAGCAAATATCTTGTATTCATATAAGTTGTGAAACCATGAAACGAAGACATACTTTTCTCACGAACTTCCAAACTTCTGCGAGAGTTACACAAAATAAATATGATTATCGACAGCACCACAAACGCTCGAGCTGTGTACGCCATCTTGGAATCTTATCCAACCAATACTAGGCCTTGGATGGCAGATTTCGTCTGGGAACTGATGGTTGTATGTTGACGGTTATATGATCTTGGAGACTCTGTTTTGATATACCGATTTTATCTCATTCGATATGAATGCAAGTCCTAAAAGGATACGGAAGGCAAGCATCTTGTTAATACTTTTTACAGTTTACTATGCCTACGGCCATACCACCCTGAATATACCAGTTCTCGTCTGATCACTGAAGTCAAGCAGGGTCGGGCCATGTCAGTACTTGGATGGGTGACTGCCTAGGAACACATGGTGCTGTAGGCTTTATTTTTTAATTTTGTAGGCTATCTCTTTTCATCGACAAATGGTTATCTGTCAGGATAAACAAACTA
>JAAEPJ010000018.1 GCA_024222485.1 bacterium
ATCCGGATGCCTGACGGAACAAGGAAAGAGATTGAAGAAGAAGTTCCGGTTCCTGATAGCCCTGAAGAAAGAACAGACGCTCCAGAAGAGAAACCGAATGAAGAGGAAAGAGTGACACCAATGGAGGTAACTGTTGAAGAAGCCTTACCCCTTGAGCCAGAGGAGAAACCAGCTGAGGAAGATACCTTTGTTGATGAGCACGGCAGAGTTGTTCGCAAGACAATCACCGTGAGAAAGAGAATTGTAAGGAGAATTATCCGAATGCCTGATGGAACAAGGAAAGAAGTTGAAGAAGAAGTTCCGGTTTCTGATAGCCCAGAAGAGAGAACAGACACGTTTGAGGTCATTCAGCGTGAAGAAGAAACGCCTTCCAGGCCGAAAGAGCCGCAGTATGTTGTTGAGAAAGCAACTGAAGCACCAGAAGAGGTCTCGGCTAAGGAACCAAGACACGTTGAGAGGGTTTATGTGACCCGTATCTTGAGACAGCGAGATGGAACCGAGCGAGTCCTTGAAACATCAGAAACAGTCTCACCCATGCAACCTGAAAGGGATGACGAAGAGCCAGAGAGCGTGGAAGATGTTAAGGATAACAGGGGACGTGTAACTAAAACAGTCACTCGCAGTCCAGTATTTGTAGAGAGAAGGAGAAAAGTGGTGAAGAAAAGCCGTGTGATGCCTGACGGCAAAGAGGAGCCCGAAGAAACTCGTGTTGTTGAGCCAGAAGAAACAAAGGAAATCACGGCACCAGTAATCAGGCGTGTTGTTAAAAGGGTTGTGCACAGGCCAGACGGGAAAGATGAAGTTGTTGAGGAGGAGGTACACGTAAAGCCGTTCGAAGTTATTGAAACTAAAGAAGACTCGAAGCCAGAAGTGACAGAGAAACGGGAAAGAGGAAAAACTGTGAAAACCATCAAGCGGAAGATTGTGGAGACCAGGCAACAAAATATTACAAAGAAGGTAACAAGAAAACCAAACGGAAAAGAAGAGGCACCAATTGAAGAAGAGGTGATAAAGCCTGTTGAGCCTGTCAACTACAGAATTGTACGTAGAACAGTTAGGCATCCAGATGGCACAGAAAAGGTTACAGAAGAGCCTGAATTTGACATGCCAGATGATGCCAAAGAACCAAGCGTGGAGGAGGTGAAAGACAGACGAGGCACTGTGGTGAGAAGAATTACAACGAAACCTGTTCCAATGATTACCACGAGAAAGGTGTACCGAACAATAATCATTGCTCCAGATGGTAGAGAAGAGAGTGTTCAAGAAAGAGTAGAGGAAAGGGGACAGCCTGGCCAACCAGAACCAGAAAGACAGGCACCTGAAGAGAAGGAGGAGCCCGAGGAGGAAACTGTTGTGACTCCCATGGAAGTGCCAGTTGAGGAAGCATTGCCAGTTGAGCCAGAAGAACAGCCTGAAGAGAAGGAAACGTTTGTCGATGAATATGGCCGAGTTGTTCGCAAAACAATCACAGTGAGAAAGAGGATTGTGAGGAGAATCATCCGGATGCCTGACGGAACAAGGAAAGAGATTGAAGAAGAAGTTCCGGTTCCTGATAGCCCTGAAGAAAGAACAGACGCTCCAGAAGAGAAACCGAATGAAGAGGAAAGAGTGACACCAATGGAGGTAACTGTTGAAGAA
>JAAEPJ010000019.1 GCA_024222485.1 bacterium
ATTTCTAATCACGCGCGGTCAAAATACCCGCGTAGCTGGTTTCGCGCGTATATCAAAGCAACAACAACTTCAGATCTGTCACAGCGACAGCGAGTTGCGAGAAAATTAAATCATGGCGGAAAGCTGCCATGGATTCTGGATTAATAATCGATCTTTGCTACTGTAATCACGAAATGTGAGCAAACTATCTTTTTGTTTCGTTATGAAGAATACTTCTCAAAGCATTGTCCATTTCATTTGGATTTTTGGACTCTCATGCAGTTTATACGAAAGAAGAGAAAACTGATAGGCTTCGATGATTATTCATACTCATGGCCTATCATGGACCGAAATATAAAATTGTGGAAACACCATTGAGGAAAAAGTCTGTCAGCAGGAAAAGGAGACAAGTTGTTGAATTTTGTTGATTTGCAGACTCGTGTTTTTAGGAACATGCCCTATTTAAGCCTTTCTGGAGAGATCTGACACTCTGGTTTTCTTGGAGAAAGAAAAAAGAATGGCTTTTGAAGAACAGCAAATTATTACTGTTTCAAGCACCTTGCTTTTTCAAAAATTTGGTCCTACCTGTTAGTATTGAAACTACCTGAATATTTGCATCTGATTCTTTTCAAAGTTCTTACTTTCTACAGTATCTTACATAGCCTAAGTAGTAAATAATGGCGTAAATGAATTGCAAAGGATGAAGGTTAAGAAACTCAGACAAGAAAATTTCGAAATATTTTTATCATTGCTAAAATATGAATCAATTCACAACAGTTGAGAGAAATAGG
>JAAEPJ010000020.1 GCA_024222485.1 bacterium
TAACGGAAAAAACGCTTGCTTTACAAGCTATCTTTTTTCCTGGGTCTGCGCAATTCGCTTCCGGCTCGCTTTAGCTCCCGCTTTTAATAATTTTTAAAGGAGCGGGAAAGTTAATATTTTATTTCTTATTGAATAGAGAGAACGTTTTCATTACGTCCGAAAAGAGAAATCATTTCCAAATAAAGAGAATTGACCGGCCAAATTTTTTCAAATAGAAAGTACATCTCTGCTTCCGCACAAATTAAATGTAGACTATTAATATAGTTTAGAACTGTTTGGATCCTCAATTTCTATGAGAAAGGATTGAATTTAGTCAGTGAATGGGGATTTTGTTTTTTCTCATATAAATGGAGGCTGAGAATTAATTTTAAGAATAAAGAAAAAAGTAATCTATTAACGAATGTCCTTAAGTACATTTTCCAACGTATCCTTAAGCTTCTGTTTTCTTACAAAAGCATCTAAAATAGAATAAATAGTTTTTTTTTCTTCGCTAGAAAGACTTTCGATCAATTTAACCTTCTCCATAATAGTTCTATCAAAAGAACCAGTATCCTGCAAACTATCCTTAGAAAATAAATCAGTAATCTCAACACCAAGAGCTTTAGAAATACGATCCAAAGTAGAAATAGAAGGTTCAGTTTTACCATTTTCAATACGAGAATATTGAGCAGCTCCCATATCAATAGCAGTAATCACCTCTTTTTGAGACAATTTTTTAATCTCTCTAAAATGCTTTATATTTTTCCCTATATCCATTGTATTTATTTAATAGATCAATAAATATAAATTTTAATGCTAAGTAAATCAATATTGAAAAAAATATTTAATTTTTATTTGCTTAATTAATCAACTATAATTAATATTGACTATTGATTAATTAAGCAAATAATATTTTACCATGCTAGAACACCAAGAAAAAGAAAGATACTTAACGATCCAAGGAAAAAGCAGAACAACAAACTGGAGTTATAATAGGAAGATAAAAATCCCAGAAATAAGAATGAACGGCTTATGGTTAGCCGAGCAAGGCTTTTATCCAAGCAAAAAAATAAAAGTAACAATA
>JAAEPJ010000021.1 GCA_024222485.1 bacterium
ACTTTTTGGATGATTTTGTGGGTTTTCTAAGGCTTTCATAGCCCAACAATGCTCCCTGAATAGTACTGAATGAATTAGAAGCCTTTTTGGAACCATCTTTTTTTCATCGATTTTGATCCAAAACCATGGGCTAACCATCAGGCCTTTTTCCAATTTTTGGCTGATTTTAAAGGAAACTTTTTGGATGATGTTGTGGGTTTTCTAAGACTATCATAGCCCAACAATGCTCCCTGAATAGTACTGAATGAATTAGAAGCCTATTTGGAACCATCTTTTTTCCATCGATTTTGATCCAAAACCATGGGCTAACCATCAGGCTTTTTTCCAATTTTCGGCTGATTTTAAAGAAACTTTTTGGATGATTTTGTCAGTTTTCGAAGGCTATCATTGCCAAACAATGCTCCCTGAATAGTAATGAATAAATTAAAAGCCTATTTGGAAACATCTATTTTCCATCGATTTTGATCCAAAACCATTGGCTAACCATCAGGCCTTTTTCCAATTTTCAGCTGATTTTAAAGGATACTTTCTGGATGATTTTGTGGGTTTTCTAAGGCTTTCATAGCCCAACGATGCTCCCTGAATAGTACTTAATGAATTAGAAGCCTATTTGGAACCATCTATTTTCCATCGATTTTGATCCAAAACCATGGGCTAACCATCAGGCCTTTTTCCAATTTTTGGCTGATTTAAAGAAACTTTTTGGATGATTTTGTCAGTTTTCTAAGGCTATCATAGCCCAACAATGCTCCTTGAATAGTACTTAATGAATAAGAAGCCTATTTGGAACCATCTATTTTCCAT
>JAAEPJ010000022.1 GCA_024222485.1 bacterium
TATTGTGCTAGAAGCACTTAGTGGTAAAATTGAAATTTCTAAACTATGTTATAAGTATAACATCTCTCAGTCTCAGTTTTATCGATGGAAAGACAAGTTTTTAAAATTTGGCTTTCAAGCTTTTGAACATAATAATATTTTTCATTTTATCTACTTTATACTCTAAATTTTTTGGAAATATATATATTCATTTTGTTTTAGATGATAAAATAGGTGTTAAGTTTATTAGAGATAGAGGTGATTTTATTTGTAAAATTGGATGTAATAATGAATGGTTTTTTATAGAAGATGTTTTTTTTGTTATAGGTAAAACATATAAAGTAGAAAAATTAAAATTTACACATATGTTAGAAAGTACTTCAAATATAATTTTAGAAAATCTGAATTATATTTTGGAAGTTTTTAATAAAAAAAACTATAAAAAAACAAAAGATAAAGTAAATTCCTTAGAGGAAAAAAGATCTATAAAATGGGATTAAATGAATTTAAAAATATAGATTCAATATATGATAAACTAGTTGGAATGATCGTTCCCCCTCTTTAGTGGACATATTTTAATGGGAACAGGTCTTTATGCTAGTGCTAATTTCAAGATGGAAGGAACGAAAAAATGCAAGATAGTAAAGATTTTGGCATTAATAGGAGAGCAAGTAGAAGATATATAACAGATTCCATTGATTTATCTATATTGTTTCCTGCTATTAAGGAAAGCATTTATGGGAAAAGTAAAGATATTAGCCTTTATGGTTTCTCTGGAATATTTAATCATTATATTTCTGTGGAGCCCTTAACCCCCATTAATATATCTATAAAATTAGCTAATATAGAAAAAAAATTAGATTATAATGGGCATACCATTTGGGATGATGACACACAAATGTACGGAGTTCTATTTGATCAATCGGAATGTCATGCTAAAAATTATATTTTGTTAAAATCATATTTGGATAATCTGAACAAAACTGATGAAAGACGCGAAAAAGAAAGACGGCATTGTTTCCTCAAAGAGGCAAAAACTGAAAGGATAAAAGACAGGCGAAATGAAAAACCTTTGTTGACAAAATGTTTTACTAATAATTGGAAAGAATTTTTAAAAAAGCAAGGAAACTGGTTTAAAGAATTTCATATTATCAGTAATTATTCTCATCTAGAGGGCAAAGAAGTTTCATCTTTTACTTATTGTAATTACCTAGGCATTGGTCATGACTCTAGAGTCAAACAAGCAATGGCTGATGCTATTTTAAAATATGGTACGGGGATTAGTGCTGCACCGATGCTTGCAGGGACAATGGATTTACATAAACAGTTAGAGTCTAAATTTAGTGATTTTATGAAAACAGAAGCATGTATTTTATTCCCTTTAGGCTACTCTGCTAGTTTGGGCGCTATACCTTCACTGGCTAAAGAGGGAGATATTATTTTATCTGATGAAAAGTCCCATGCTAGTCTCATTGATGCGTGTGGATTATCCAAAGCCAAAACTATTATTTATAAACATAACAACATGGATGACTTAAAGTATAAATTAAAGACGACGCAAGGTAATAAACTTATCATTACAGATGGTCTTTTTAGTATGAATGGAGACATAGCTAAGCTAGATGATATTTATGATCTTGCACAAAAATATAAAGCAGTGGTCTATGTAGATGATGCACATGCTATTGGAGTATTAGGCAAGCATGGAGGGGGCACGGTAGAACATTTTGGATTAGAGGGAAAAATAGATTTAGTTATGGGAACATTTGCTAAAGCATTTTGTATTCAAGGTGGTTTTATTACAGGTCGCCATGATATTATAGAGTATCTCAAGTATACAAGTAGAACCTATCTATTTAATGTTAGCTTACAGCATTATATGGTCGTTGGTATTTTAAAAGCTTTAGAGTCGATTAAGAATGGAGATAAAAGAAGAAAAAAGTTACAATATAATATTGATTACTTTAAAAGCAAACTATCTAATTTAGGTTTTGATACGGGAGATAGTCATACACAAATTATTCCTATTTGGATAAAAAATAATAAAAAAACAAAAAAGCTTTGTAATGCTTTAATAGATAATAATATTATTGTAGATGCTGTTTTTTACCCTATTGTTAAAGAAGACGAGTCTATGTTGCGTATTGTTTTAAATTCTACGCATACAAAACAACAGTTAGACAATTTATTAGACTGTTTGACTAAAATTAAGGGGTTATAAGTGTTTAAGTTTACTATTTTTGCCATATCGTTAATTTTTATTATCAATACAGTTATTTTTATTTTATCTCTTATAAAAGTTAATAAAAATAATTTTTTAAAAAATTATTTTGTTACGGCTTATTTTATCTGTGCGTTATGGTTGTTATCTAATCTTATAATTCTTTTTTTACATTGGGTCTTTTGCATTAATATTGCTTATGGGATTCTATCGCTTTTATATTCTACGCTCTTAATTATATCTTTTAAAATTATTCGGCAAGAAAAACCTCTAAATAAGGTTTTAATGTGGGCTATTATTACAGCAGGTCTTTTTATTTTTGTTTTATCTTTACTCCCGAATTTCTTTTTTAATTTTAGTATAGTTAGTGGTGAATTTATGACAAACTATAGTAAGCGATTTTTGATTTACATTGTATTTAACTTTTTACAAATAGCTATTGTTTTGGTGAATTTATTATATTCTATGTTCAAATTAAAAAACCTCAAAAAAGTACAGAGTATTTCTATATCGATAGGGATATTTTTATTTATTAGCATCTCCTCTTTAACCAGTTTTCTTTTTCCATATTTAAAAATAAAATCTGTCTTTGGGAGAGAACAATATTATTTTTTTGATACACTTTCGTCTTTATTTTTTACTATTGTTTCTTTCTATGCTATTTTAAAATATCGTCAAATTTTAGATTTTGATTTAGGAATGCGACAATTCATAACCCATCTCTTAGCTTTTATTTTACTGTTTATTCCATTCTCAGCTATCTTATTCTTGTTACAAGATAATATAAAAATGAATCTAATTCTATCGGGTATTTTTATTTTTTTTTACTCCTATTTGGAAAATATCTTAAAAAAAATATTCTCTTCTACATTTTTAGGAGAAAAATATTCCTATATAGAGGAAACTAACCAATTTCCTAAAAAACATTTCTCTAATACTTTTCTGATAACGGAGGAGTTAATAGCAAACTTATTAACGGATATAAAAACGACTATGCGTCTAAACAATGTATCTTTTTTTAAATATGATAAAGAAAATGCACAATATAAATTACTAGAGTTTTTGCCTAAGGTAGAAAGCAATACTATTATAACTATTGCTGATGATTCTCTATTAGTTAAGTCCATCAAAACAAAAAAAGATATAATCACAAGTTATGAATGTAGTGAAGAATTAAATATTATTTTGGAAGCTTTAAATGCGGTCATTGTCTACCCCTTTTTTATGCAGAATGAACTTTATGGGCTACTCTTACTTGGTACAAAAAAAAATCAAAGCATGTTTAATAAATATGACTTAGCCAATTTAAAAAACCTAGGGATGGTGATTGCACATAAGCTCATGCTGACGGTTACACATGACAAGCAATATGAAGTCATAAATATTACAAAAAAAATGATTAATTATACATCTTTAGAAGAATTGGCTGAGTATACAGTAAGATCTTTAATGAGAATTCTAGATGTTTCATCAAGTAGCATGTTCTTTTATGATAAAAAGGAGATGAATTATAAGTGTCTCTATAATCACAACCTTACAGATCCAGCGTTACCCTCCTCGATCTGTATTTCCAAAGAATCATATCTGGTCAGGCTACTAGAACAGAACCAAGAACCTCTCTACTATGATGATATTATCGCATCAAAGCATAATGTTGTCTTTCGAGATATAAAAACAGTAGTAGAAAAGTTTAAACTACTTAGGTCAAAAATTATTATACCTATAATCAATAATGGGTTAAGTGGGTTTATAACATTAGGTCATAAAAATAACAAACAGGCAATACAAATAACGGAGAAGTTAAACTGTGGAATTATCTATACAAGCCTTTCTATGGCTGTAAATACTATCTCATCTTATAATGAATCTTTTAGAGATGAATTAACAAGTCTGTATAATAGAAAATATTTTTATAAATCAAGCAATGAAATCATCACGGAGTGTATCCGAACAAAAAGAAACATGGGAGTCTTATTTATAGATGCTGATCATTTTAAACGCTACAATGACAACTATTCTCATGACTATGGAGATAGAATTTTAAAAGCATTGGCAAAATGTTTTCTTAAAGAATCCAGAAAAATTAATACAGTATGCCGTTTTGGTGGTGAAGAATTTATAACTTTAAGTAAAATAAAAACAGAAAAAGAACTAAAAAATTATGCTGAAAGGTTAAGGCAAGCTATTAAAAAAGACAAATTTCTCTCTAATGCTGAAGTTAGTGTAAGTATTGGGACAGTTTTGTTTATTGCAGATACAGAATTAGATATTAATAAACTCATATATGATACAACGATTATTAGACAGATTCTTCTCCACAAAGGAGATGCAGGACTATATCTAGCAAAATCAGAAGGTAGGGATCGCGTATGTTCTGGAGGAACGCTTTATTTAAGCGAATTGCTTGGACAACATGGCTATACTCTAAAAGTATATATTCACTGCGGAACGGAAAATGAAAAATATAAAAAAATATTTATAGCAAACAATTGTAGTGTAGTTGAAGACATAACAAACAATCCTGATATTATCTTAATACATACTGATGCAGAAGATAAAAAATGGACGAATAACCTTCAAGAGATAGTGGCACAAAATAAAATAGCTTCGATCGGAGTAATAACAAACAAATTAGATAAAGAAAAAAAAGAGATCCTTAAAAAACTTAATATAACCAAAATATTTGTAGATGATCTACAAGTACAAGATATAACTAATTGGATTGATAATGTTAAGTCAATGATTATAAGCTAAATAATATTAAACGGAATAACCCCTTGACATCGTGAGACTCGTTTATTATAATTCTTTAAAAATTATAATTAAAAGGTGAATCATATGTCAAAAAATAATCCTAAATCAAAACCTATTCCACAAAAACCCAGACCAGTTCCAAAACCTATTCCAACTAACCCTGATACTAAAGACCAAAAAATAGACATACGATAAGAAATATAAATGCTATAAAAAAAGACACTAAAATACTTTTTAAAGCTTTGTTTATATTTAAACCAAATAATTTATTTATGTTTAAATTTTCTTTAATTCTTTTGTCATAAGATAATAATTCACATTCAATCATATATAAATAATCAAAATTTTCTTTATTTTTAACATTTAATATTGTTGTTGGTAAATTACCTAAAGAATGGAAATAATCTGTTTTTATACATTTTATTAAAAAAAATAATCCAATTAAAAAACCAACGACTAAAATCAAAATAAATAATCTCAAAAAAATAGTTGTTTTATCATTTAATATAAATCCACTGAATCCACTTATAATAGTTATAAAAATTGACAATAAAATAAAACTTTTGTTTTGTAATTTATTTCTAAAATCTATTGTATTTTTTAATTTTTCTTTTGATTCATTAAATGCAAAATTAATATCTTTTTCATCTAGTAAATCCCAATTAATTTTATCCATATTATAAAACCGCCTGTTTTAAGATTAAATCAAAAGAGTTTCCATTTCTATTGTTGTATCTAAAACAAAACTCATTTATATAGTTTTGTAGATATTTAGAACTTACATTGTGATATATTCCGTAAATTCCTCTTTTCAATGTAGCCCAGAAACTCTCTATATTATTTGTGTGTATATCACCATCAGCATAATTCTTTGTATGGTCTATTTTCAAGTGAATATAATTTGTCTTTTTAAGTATATTATAGCTTTTAAATTCATCTGTTATTATTGTGTTATCTTGCTTACAAATTTCATTTAATATTGACAATAATTGATTGCCTGATAATTTTTGACCTTGTTTATTTGTGGTTGCAACTTTTGCATACACTCGTTTATTATCTCTGTCAACAACACCAACAACCGCTTTCTTTTTTGTGCCTCTACCTCGTTTATTGTGGTCATCATCATCATTGTCTTTATGATTATTTTTCTTGCGAGGTTTCCCACCTATATATGTTTCGTCTATTTCTACTATTGCATTAAAATATTCTTTATTATTACTATTCATAGCTTTTCTTATCTGTTTTAACATTCTCCATGCTGTTTTATATGTGACGCCTATTTCTCTCTGTAATTGATAGCCACTTATGCCTTTTTTAGAGTTTAAAAATAAGTGTATAGCATACATCCATTTTACTAAATTGGTGCTAGTTTTTTCAAAAATTGTATCTTTAAAAATACTAAAATCTCTATTGCAAGCACCACATCTAAAAAATTTATTTTTTTTATTACTACTATATTTATAAACTTTATCACTTCCGCAGTGATTACATTTTACTTTATTATTGTATCTAATTTTGATAAAATAATTTATTACTTTTTCTTCTGTTGAAAATTGTTTATTAAATTCTATAAAATTCATACTTATAACTCCTTTTCTGTTCGTTGTAAGTCAATTTTATATTATTATTTACACGATGTCAAGGGATTATTCCGATATTAAATAGGTTTCATGCGAACAAATAAGTTTCGTATAAAATGCAAAAAAAGGAGAAAATAATGCATAAAGTAGAAAAAAAAAGTGACTCTTTACCGTTATATACTCGCGCCCCTATGGCAGAGCCCATTCCAAAGTATAAAATTCCTGAAGAAAGTATGGCTCCTGATATTGCTTATGAATTGATTCATGATGAATTAATGTTAGAGGGAAACGCACGGTTAAACCTCGCCACATTTGTCACAACTAGAATGGATTCACAGGCAGAAAAACTTATGAATGAAACATTCAATAAAAATATGATAGACAAAGACGAGTATCCCGTGACAGCCGATATAGAAAAGAGGTGTATTAATATTATCTCTCACCTTTTTCATGCTCAACCTGATGAAAACCCTATGGGGGTATCAACGCTTGGATCAAGTGAAGCGGTGATGTTGGCTGGGCTTGCTTTTAAAAAGAGATGGCAGCGAGGTTTAAAGAAAAGCGGAAAAACGGCTGCTGTTCCTAATATGGTTATGGGCTCAAATGTTCAGGTCGTATGGGAGAAATTTTGTCGTTATTGGGATGTTGAACCCCGTTATGTTTCTATGTCTCCGGATCGTTATGTCATAGACCCAGATGATATAATCGCTAATATTGATGAGAATACGATTGCTGTTGTTGCGACATTAGGGACAACATATACAGGACAGTTTGAGCCTATAAAAGCTCTCCATGATAAATTAGAAGTATATAATAAAGAACACGGAACAGAGGTTACTATCCATGTTGATGCAGCTAGTGGAGGATTTGTTGCCCCTTTCATACATCCTGATCTAGAATGGGATTTCCGGTTGCCATTGGTGACCTCTATTAATGTTTCTGGACATAAATATGGGCTTGTATACCCTGGAGTTGGATGGGTATTGTGGCGAAGTAAAAATTTTCTGCCTGATGAACTGGTTTTTCGGGTTAACTATCTTGGCGGAGATATGCCTACATTTACACTCAATTTTTCTCGTCCTGGAAATCAGGTCCTAGGCCAATATTATAATTTTCTTCGCCTTGGTCATGATGGATATAAGCGTATTATGACACAGCTCAGAGACACAGCATCTTATCTTGCTGATTCTATTGAGAAGATGGGGTATTTTCAATTGCTTAGTCATGGGGATGATATTCCCGTTTTTGCCTTTAAACTAAAAGACCCAAATTCTCCTTTTACTGTATTTGACTTATCGACGAAAATGAGGGAATGGGGATGGCAAGTCCCTGCCTATGCTATGCCTCCTGATATTGAAAATATTAATATTTTGCGTATTGTCATAAGGGAAGGGTTCAGTAGGGATATGGCAGACCAACTTTTAGTTCATATCCAAGAGGCTTTGAATTATTTTTTAAAGCCAAGCTATGTTTCCACAGATCAAAAAGTAGCTTTCAGCCACTGAGTATAAGGAGAAATTATGATTTATACAACACGTATACACGAAAATCCACCCGCCTCTGGGACAGGTATCCGGCTGGCTATTTATCAAGGACAACAACCTGTTGGGACGCCAAAAGCTATTGCGGAAAATATTGATGCACTGGAGAAAGTTGCAGGCAAAGCAAAAAAGTTTGGAGCAGATATTATTAGTTTTCCAGAATTATACATTGAAGGGTACACTCTAACTCCGGATATCGCCCATAAGCTTGCTGAGTCTTTTGATGGGCCTTCCATGAGACATGTTGCTAGTATTGCTAAAGAAAAAAAAATAGGGATTGTCTGTCCTTATGCGGAGAAAGAGGAACAAGGGAGTCGAATTTTTTATTATGACTCTATTGCTGTGTTTGACACAAATGGGGAGTTAGTTATTAACTACCGTAAAACACATTTATTTGGGCAGGCAGAACGGGATAATTGGGATTTTGGTTCTGTTGACTCGAAAGAAAATCCTTTTTTAGTAAGAGAAGTTGCGGGGTTCCCCATTGCTGTTCTTAATTGTTATGAGGCGGAGTTTTTTGAATTGTCTCGTATTTTAGCCTTGCAAGGTGCCAAGCTAATTATTATTCCTACGGCGGCGGATTTTTACTACACATTGCCGAATGGTAAAAAAACGAGTGTGGCCTATCCCGATATATCTAAAAATCTTATACCGGCTCATGCCTATGAAAACAACTGTTTTATTTCCTATTGTAATCGTGCCGGCACGGAAACAGTCAATGGAGAAACATGGCGTTATAGAGGAAACTCTATTATTGTTGGACCTCATGGTGACATAATAATTGCCGCTCGCAATGAACCAACCTTGTTAATAGCGGACTGTATCCCAACGGAATATTCAAGGACACACCCTGAAGGAGATTATCTTAAAGATAGACGACCAGAGTTATACAAAAAACTAACGGATATGAAAGGTGAGTTTGATGGAGGATATGTCTACAAAAAACCTTCCAAATAATTAGAATTTACTAAAGGTTTTGGACAAGAATTTTCATGTTTTACTTCCCCTTTAAAATGCTATAATAATAATTTTAGGACCTTAAAGGGGAGTAAATAAAGATCGGATGACTTAAAGATTAAGGTGATTTTATAGGCTTGAAAGGAAGAAAAAACATTCCTTGAAATAAGGGCGATTGATGGGGATCATAAAGTTTATTATTCGAGATTAGGAAAATACTTAGAAGATATTTAAAAATAAGATAGAATAAATTATAAGCTTTAAGCAAGTATGTTATTTTGTTATAGTTTTATGTGGAATGGGGAGAACTCAAAATATTAAGGTTTAATCCAAGTGAGAAAGGGGTTTTGATTGTCTACTTAAATAAATAAAATGACGAATAAAAAAAAGACAAAAAATACAAAAAAAAAGATAAATTTTAAATTAAATGCACCATTTTCTCCTTCAGGTGATCAGCCGCAGGCGATCAAGGAGTTAATCGTAAATATTGAATCAGGGAAAAAGCATCAGACTTTACTTGGTGTTACAGGCTCAGGTAAAACTTTTACGATTGCTAACTTGGTTGAGCATTTTAATATGCCGACGCTGATTATTTCACCCAATAAAACTTTAGCTGCACAGCTTTACTCTGAATTCAAAAACTTTTTTCCTGATGATGCAGTGGAATACTTCATTAGTTATTATGATTATTACCAGCCAGAGGCCTACATGCCTCAGTCAGATACCTATATTGAGAAAGATGCTTCAATTAATGATAAGATAGACCGGCTAAGGCTTCGGGCTACCGCTTCACTTTTGACCCAGAAAAATGTAATTATTATCGCAAGTGTATCCTGTATCTATGGGCTTGGTTCACCAGAAGATTATAAAGGGATGGTTACTATTCTTAAAAAAGGTCAAACGATTAATCGCAAAGAATTGTTATCTGACTTGGTTAACATGCAATATGTGAGAAATGAACTTGCTTTTGAGTCTGGGACATTTCGTATTAAGGGTGAAGTTATTGATATTTATCCCGCCTATTTAGAATATGCGGTAAGATTAGAGTTTTTTGATGATGAGCTGGAACGGATTGTTTTATTTAACCCTGTTAGTGGCGATATTTTAGAAGAAAAAGAAGGGTTTGTGGTTTATCCGGCGAAACATTTTGTGATGGCACGCAGCAAGATAGAAAAATCAATTGGTAATATTCGAGTAGAGCTTAAAGGTTGGTTGAAGGAGCTTGAGTCAGCCGGAAAAATTGTAGAAGCTCAGCGACTCAAACAAAAGACAGAGTATGATTTAGAAATGCTCAATGAACTTGGTTATTGTAATGGCGTAGAAAATTATTCGCGGCATTTAGGTGGTCGAGCAGCAGGCTCCAGACCGTTTTGTTTGATTGATTATTTTAATAAGCCTTTTTTGACAGTCATTGATGAGTCGCATATGGGTGTATCGCAAATACGCGGCATGTATAATGGTGATAGAGCCCGTAAGCAGACTTTGGTTGATTATGGTTTTCGGCTGCCGTCAGCTTTGGATAATAGGCCACTACAGTTTGATGAGTTTGAGGCTTTGACAGGACAGACCATTTATGTTTCTGCAACCCCTGCTGATTATGAGCTGGAAAAAAGCGAAGATCGGATTGTGGAGCAGATTATTCGTCCGACTGGATTGATTGACCCTGAGGTTAAAATTAGACCGATTAAAGGAATGATGAAAGAACTTTTTAAAGAGCTTAAAATTATTATTAAACGCGAAGAGCGAGCTTTAGTGACGACTTTGACGAAGAAAATGGCTGAGGATCTATCCGAGTATTTTATAGAAAATGGACTAAAAGCGAGATACCTGCACTCAGAGATAACTGCTCTTGAGCGGGTAAAAATTATTGCGGAGTTTAGGCAAGGCAGGTTTGATTGTTTAATTGGGATTAACCTCCTGCGTGAAGGCTTGGATTTACCGGAGGTCTCTTTGGTCGCCATCTTAGATGCAGATAAAGAAGGATTTTTAAGGTCTGAGCGATCTTTAATCCAGACTTCGGGAAGGGCTGCACGAAATGCGAATGGGAAGGTTTTAATGTTTGCTGATCGTATTACAGGCTCGATGGAACGCGCACTTTTTGAAATGAATCGTAGGCGAAAAAAACAGCTGGAATATAATAAGGTTAATAATATTGTGCCCCTTACCATCACGAAAGATATTGATCAGGAATTAGTAGAGTACTCTACTGGAGAAAACAAGGTTGCGGAGAAAAAAGGAGCGTATTTTACGGGGAAAGATGAGAGGATTAGATATTTAAAACAAGAAATGGCGCTAGCTGTAGAAGAGTGGGACTTTGAAAGAGCTGCAGAGCTTAGAGATAAAATAAAAAGTTTAAATAAGCAATGAGGTTATTCCAAAATAGTTAAACGAGAAACAGTATAATTAACTTTTACTAGTTTAAGCATTATTTTATAATGAAAGGGATATTTTTAATAGCGGTGCTTTTATTCAAAGAAAATAAAAGCTAAAATATTTATTAATATAGCTAAAGAGGCAATAAATGAAGTGTAGTAATTGTAAGTTCGATAATCAAGGAGATGTCTTAGTCTGCGAAAAGTGTGGTTACCCTATGAATTTAAAAGAAAAATGGGGGCTTACTTATCAGATGTTATTAAGTATTTTAGGCGTCACTTTGGCGTTTGTAGGTATATCTCATATTTTAATTAGTATTATATATTTATAAAAAATAATGAATAGGCTAAGATTATTTTACCTTAATATTAAAGAAGGCAGATTAAATGAAAGAAAAATTAAAAAAAATAAAATTAATTTTAACAGATGTAGATGGAGTTTTAACTAAGGGCGAAGTTTTTTTCGATTCTCAGGGAGTGGAACTCAAAACATGGAATGTAAGAGATGGTTTGGCATTATCTATTGCTAAACGCTTGGATGATTTAGATATTGGTTTAATTACTGGTAAAACATCTAATAGTGTTAAATCTCGTGCAGAAAACTTAGGAATTAAATATGTCATTCAAGGCTGCATGAATAAGCTGGAAGGTTGGAGTGAGATTAAAAAGGGCTCAGGGCTTCAAGATGATGAGATTGCTTATATTGGAGATGATTTGATTGATATTCCCATCTTAAAGTTAGCAGGAGTATCTGTGTGTCCTTTGGATGCTGCACCAGAAGTATTTTCTTGTGTAGATATTGTTAGTAATATTAAGGGTGGTTATGGTGTATTTCGTGATGTCTTTAGGCGTGTGCTTGAGGCTCAAGGACGATGGGATGGTATTGAGAGAATATTCCAAAAATAAAATACTTCGTTTAAATCGTTGAAATATTAGGGTAAGTAATATCTGGAATAGATAAAAGAAACAAAGGTTACTTTGCGTGTGTTTATAGGGGGTAATATTGAAATTAAAACAGAAAGTAGTTAGAAATATTGTCTATTACTTTTGTCTTTTTTTGTTAATGGTTGTGAGAGTTTTTCCCTATAAATTTTTATCGGATTGTGGGGCTTTTATTGCTCACTTTATTTTTACAAAATTTTTAGCTAAAAATAGAGAAATTGTACAAAAAAATCTTGCGTTAGCATTCCCCAATAAAACGATTGAAGAAATAAAAACGATTGAAAATAATTTTTATCAGCATCTTGGGCGTTCATTTTTTGAATTTTTAAAAGTTCCTTACTTATCTAAGAAAAAGTTTAAACAATTATTTTCTAAAATAAAGGGAATGGAGCATATTTTGAAAGCAAGGTCTGATGATAAGGCTATCCTGCTTTTAAGTGGTCATATTGGGAATTGGGAGCTTATGGGAGCATATCTTGCTAGTACCGGACTTCCTGTTAATGTTGTTGCAAAGAAAATATATGATGAGCGGTTGAATGATCTTTTGCTTAAGTATCGGAGTATTAATGGCGTTAGAACCCTGATGCGTGAAGAGGGCACAAAAGATATGATTCGCGTGCTTAAAAATAAAGAATGCTTGGGGATTTTGATTGATCAGGATACAAATGTTAGAGGAATTGATGCGCAATTTTTTGGCAAAATAG
The DNA here is from genome assembly GCA_024222485.1 of bacterium. Classification (GTDB taxonomy): domain Bacteria; phylum RUG730; class RUG730; order RUG730; family JAAEPJ01; genus JAAEPJ01. Next base: position 13,051 of record JAAEPJ010000022.1, read on the forward strand.
CTAAGACTCCCGTTGGTGCAACTATTTTAGCTCAGAAATATAGTGCTGTTGTTTTGCCTATATTTACCAATAGAATAGGTAAGTATCAACACATGATTGAGATTGAGGAACCGATTGAGCTAACTGGTGATCTGATTGGGGACACGCAAAAATTTAATAATATTATTGAAAATCGGATTATTAAATTTCCGGCAGAATGGGTTTGGTTGCATAAAAGATGGCAAAGGAAATATAGCGTATGTTAGTTAGCCGTGGTTTGAGATCTAGACTTTACCTGCTTCTTATTTTTTGTATTTTCTTATTTGCTTGTAAAGGGACAGAAATAGTAGAAACTGAATCTGGAAAAGAGAAAAAGGAATCTTTAGCGGATGAAGTGAGAACTTTTAGGCTGAAAGGTATTAAACAAGGGAAAGAAAGTTGGGAGCTGGAAGGTCACACAGCTATTATTGCAACGGATAAATCCAATGAAATTTTAATTGATAAACCCTTTATGCGGTTTTTTTATGATGATGGTACGGTGAAAGCTACAGTCCAAGCTCAAAAGGCTAAAGTAAACTCAAGAACAAAGAATATGCAGGCATCAGAGAATGTTATCATTATTTCTCATCAAGATGAGAGCACCTTATATACTGATGAAATCTTTTACAATAATAAATCAGAAAAATTTTATTCTCAAGCAAGGATCAGGATTGAAAGAGATGATAGTATTACAACAGGTATTGGCTTTGACTCGCCTATTGATCTATCAGAAATTAATATACATAAGGATGTTGAAATTAAAGCATTAGGTCAAGTTAAAGAATAACTTGTTATTTTCATAAACTTTAATTAAAAATTATGCAAAAAAGAATATTAATAATTTTAGCTATTTTTATAGCACTTTTCTTCGGTAAACTTTTGAGTGATGGCGGTATATTTTGGGATGATCAAAGAAGTATTGATGTTAAAGGGGATAGGATGACTCTTTATAATAAACTCAAAAAAGTAGTTTTAAGGGGGAATACTATTATTTCGCGTGATGATCTGAAAATTTTATCAGATAAAACTCAGGTTTGGCAGAAAGAACAAAAGTTTGAAGGATATGGGAATGTTTCTGCAGAAAAAAAATTTGAAAGTGGTGATATCGCCCAATCTTTTTCCCGTAAAATTTTTTATAATGAAAAAAGTGAAGAAAATAAAATTATAGAGCTTGATGGTCTCGATTATTTGGATTATTTTTCGAAAAAAGATGATAAAACCCTGAATGTTTTAGCGGATTATATTAAAATTGAAGAGAAAAAAGGATTGAGAAGTGCTGATTTAAAAAAGGTTATCTCCCTTACCTTGCCTTTTGAAGAACGGAAAGATGATGGGCGTATTTTAACAGGAACGACAACAATAAAAGCAGACTTGATTAAAGCGATAGAGAAGGTTGATGATGCAAATTATGCTGAAATTTTTGGGAATATTGCGGTTAAGCGGGAGTATGCTAATGGCGAGTATTTTTTTATTTTAGCGGAAGAATGTGAATATATAGATGATAAGGCTAAGTTTCAGGGCGTTGAAAAATTGGAAATTTTTAATTTAGAGGAAAATACAATATATTACCTCTATTGCGATCAACTTACTTGGGATCTAAAGGGGCAAACCGGTATGGCGATTGGCGCCCCTCTTCGTTTTGAAAAAAATGATAAGAATTATCTTGTGACTGCTAATATTGCGTATTTTAATAAAGCAAAACAAGAGGTGTTTTTTACTGAAAATCCGATCGCTAGGCAGAATGATGAGCAAGGTGTCGGTATTTATCAAGCACGCGATATTTTATATTATTTAGATACAAAAATTATGAAGATGTTAGGGGATGTGGATATTGATTTTCTGCCTAATAAAAAAGTAGAGTCAGAACAAGAGCTAGAACAAGAAGACAATAAAGAGATAGCACAATCCAGTTAGTCATGAAGAGAGTAAATATGAACGCGAAAAGGTTTTTGATTTTTTTGATTTTACTAATGACAGGGAGCTTTCTTTTGGCAGTTAGTTATGATCTCGTCATTAATAATGGCAGAGTTGTTAATCCTAAGAACGGATATAATCAAGTTGCAAATATTGGAATATCTGCGGCTATAATTCAAGTCGTTACACAGGCGAAGATTAAAGGGAAAAAGGTAATTAATGCGGCTGGTTTGATTGTTTCTCCTGGGTTTATTGATATTTTAGCAGATAATTCTTTTAGCCCAAGATCAACGTACCTTACTGTAGAAAAGTATAAAATTTTTGATGGAGTTACTACGATTCTTTTTATGCATGGTGGTACAGCTAAAACAAAAGAGACATACGAATATTTTCAGATGGTGAGACATTTGGTAAACTTTGGATATTCTACCAAAGTCATGAATATACGGAAAAGCACTACAAAACTGGCTGAGCGGTTAGCCATGGTTCAAAATAATTTAGATGCAGGCAGTTTGGGTGTTTCCCATAGCATTGAATACCAGCCAACACCGTATCAAGAGTTGCTGAAATATGCCAAGCTAGCTAAAAGGAATGAGGTCCCTTTATTTTTGCACCTAAGATACTCTTCCCAAAAGGATGAGCTAAAAGGGGTAAAAGAAGCAATTTCGTTGGCGAGAGACTCAGGGGCAAAAGTACATCTTGATCATCTTAACTCTACGGGCGGGACCTTTAATATGCTGCAAGCTTTAGCATTGATTGATGATGCTAGAGCCAAAAAATTAGATATAACAGTCTGCACATATCCTTATGATTATTGGGCTACCTATATTTCTTCTAAGAGATTTGATCAGGGCTGGCAATTTCGTTATAATCTAGACTATAATGATTTAGTCATTGTCGGGAAAGGAGAACGGTTAACCAAAGAGAGTTTCTATACCTATCGTAAACAGCATGGTATTTTAGTTGCACCAGCTAAACCTGTGATGTCTTTAGCTCAAACATTTTTTTTGCCCATAGAAAAACAATATGCTTGTGTAGCCTCTGATGGCGGGATAGAAAATGATCCAATTGCTAATAATCATCCACGAGGTGCTGGCTGCTTTTCAAGAGCAATTTCTTTAATGCGGGATAAGGGCTATTCTTTAGACTTTATTATCTCAAAGTTAACGGTGATTCCGGCGTCGATTATTCGTTCCCCTGATTTAGCCAAAAGAGCTTCTCTTGAACCTGGGTTTGTGGCAGATATTACTATTTTTAATTTGGATAAGGTTAAAGATAAAGCAACGATTACAAATCCTAACTTGTTTTCTCAAGGAATAAAATATGTTATTGTTAATGGTGAAATCGCAGTAGATAATACAGAAATAAAAGGCTATTATGGTCAGCCAATAAAGAGGGATACGAAACAATGATTACAAGCAATGATTTACGCCGTAAATTTTTTAAATTTTTTAAGGAGAAAGGACATAGTATTGTTGATAGTTCATCTTTGATTCCGCATAATGATCCGTCACTGTTATTTAACAGTGCGGGGATGGTCCCGTTTAAGGATATGTTCCTTGGTAAAGTAAAACTTGAGTATACGCGAGCTGTTTCTATTCAGAAATGTGTGAGGACTACTGATATTGATAATATTGGTGTTACAAGTCGGCACCATACTTTTTTTGAGATGATGGGCAACTTTTCATTTGGAGATTACTTTAAAAAAGAAGCGATTGAATGGGCTTGGGAATTTTTAACGGGAGAGCTTGGTTTACCGAAAAATAAACTGTCTGCTACGATTTATCAAGATGATGATGAGGCATTCAATATTTGGCTGCCTATTATTGGAGTTGATAATATTTATCGGCTGGGAGCTGATTCAAATTTTTGGATGATTGGTGATACAGGTCCAAGTGGTCCTTGTTCGGAAATTTTATTTGATAAAGGAAAAGAGTTTGCTTGTGATGACCCTAATTGTGCTCCAGGCTGTGACTGTGACAGGTATCTCGAAGTTTGGAATCTTGTTTTTACAGAGCTCGAGCGTAAGCAGGATGGTTCTTTTAGTCCTTTGCCTAAAAAGAATATTGATACAGGTATGGGTTTTGAGCGGCTTTTAAGCATTGTGCAGGATGTTGAGTCTGGCTATGAGACGGATCTTTTCACGCCGATTTGGCAGATGTTAAGCGATTTATTAAAAGCGACTAAGTTAAAGAATGGTCAGCAAGAAGGTCAAAAGGAGAGTCATAAAAAAGCATTTAGAATTATTTGTGATCATCTCCGCAGTGCAGTTTTTTTAATATCTGACGGTGTATTTCCTGCTAATGATGGGCGCGGTTATGTTTTGAAACGCTTAATTCGTCGAGCTGTTAGACAAGGAAATAAGCTTGGACTTAAAAACTTTTTAGAACCACTTGTTTTAAAAACAATTGAGACTATGCAGACAGCATATCCTTATTTGCTTGATAAAAAGGTGGTATGTCTTGACACTATTAATAAGGCAGAAAAACAGTTTGGCGAGACTATCGCTAGTGGTAAAAAACTATTTAGCGAATATTTAGAGACACAGAAGCAAAGCTCACCTCAAAAAGTAGTGACGATGATTGATGGTGTTCAGGTTTTTAAATTATTTGATACTTTTGGATTACCTCTTGATTTGATCCAAGAGTTGGCATTAGAATTTGGTTGTGACTTGGATCTTATTGGTTATGAAAAGGAAATGTCTGAGCAGCGAAAACGTGCGCGCAAAAGTCTTGAAGGGTGGGATGTTGAGCCTGAGAAGTTTAGCGGTTATCCTGAAACAGATTTTTTAGGGTATAAAGAAAATAGATTAGAGACTGAAATAGTTGATATTATTGATAATGGTATTATTTTAAAGCAAACACCTTTTTATGGTGAATCAGGTGGGCAGAAAGGTGATCAAGGTATTATCAAAAATGAGGAGTTTGAGTTTTTAGTTGAAACGACTAAGAAATTTAGTGGGGGGGTAATTGTTAGTTTTGGTAAAACTGTACGTGGCTTACCTGTTAAAGATGTAAAAGTAACAGCGATGATTGATCTGGATATGCGTGATAAAATTAGACGAAATCATACGGCTACACATATTTTGCAAGCTGTTCTTCGCCAAGTGTTAGGTATACATGTTGAACAGTCTGGCTCTTTGGTTGCTGCGGATAATCTTCGGTTTGATTTTACACACCCAAAAGCCGTTGCAAAAGAAGAGTTAGCTGAGATTGAATATAAAGTAAATGAGGTTATTCAAAAAAACTTATTAGTCAATACTCAAGTTATGTCAATAGCTGAAGCGAAAGAAACAGGTGCACTTGCTTTTTTTGGCGATAAATATGGCGATAATGTGCGGGTTATTTCCGTTATTCCTTCTGAGCAGTTTCTTCAAGGCAATCAGCCTGTTTCTGTAGAGTTTTGCGGGGGGACGCATGTCAATATGACTGGTGAAATAGGGCTTTTTAAGATTGTATTTGAAGCAAGTGTTGCTAGCGGTGTTAGACGGATTGAAGGGGTAACGGGTCTCACTGCTTATCAAAGGACAGCTGAGATGGATGATCTGATGGGAGAAGTTAAACATTCTTTAAAAGCAGAGAATAGTAATATTCTAAGTGTTATTAAGAAAATCAAGGATGACAATAAAAGCAAATCAAAGGAGATCGAAAGCTTAAGAGCAAAACTTCTTTCTTCAAACATTGATGATATAATTGCTGCGGCAGAAGATAAGGGTGGGTTTAAATTTATTGCGTATAATGCTGGAAATATTGATATGAATGCGATGCGAAGCTTAGCGGATACTTTAAAATTAAAGTCCTTGGAAACAGTGATTTTTTTGATTGCTGGAGAGCCAGGGAGTTATAAAGCACTTTGTGTTGTTACGAAAGATTTACCAAACTTTAATGCCAAAGATATTTTGAATAAAATTGCCGGTCATTTTGGTGGCGGTGGTGGTGGTCGTTCGGATATGGCACAAGCCGGAATTAAATCGAATAAAGCGGTAATAGATATTATTAATTTTGCTCAGAATAGCTGGTAGATGTTTTACCTTTAATAAAAGAGGATAAGAAGCTTGGAAGTATTAATAGTTATCAGACAAATATTTGGTTGGGTTACAGTTATTAATTTAACATTGTTGATCCTTTGGTTTTTTATTCTGATTTTTGCACGCAGGATTATCTATAGATTGCATAGACACTGGTTTAAACTATCAAGAAGATCTTTTGATATTACCCATTATTCAGGGCTGATATTTTTCAAGATTAGTATTTTAATTTTTAATGTTATTCCTTATTTTGTATTAGTGATTGTCACATAATGGATAGAGTTTATTAAAGTCATTGATGGTTGCCAGTATTTTTAGCTCATAAATTATACGAAGGATAGTTTTTTAGATGAAAAAATTACTCTTAATTTTTTTTATATGTATTTCAATGCTGGGTGCACAGGATTATGTGGTCACAAATATTATTAAAATTCCTCATAGTGATTTTGATAATGTCCGGATAATTTTGAATAATTTTTTAGTTATTGAAAACATCAAGGTTTACAAAGAAGGTGTTGTACAGTTTCCGTATTATCATTCCAAAAAAGGTTCAAGGTTTCCTTATATTGAAATTTTGGATTCGCAGGTTGAGCAAAATATTTTAATAGCTATCAAGACTAATCAAGCGAAAGACTTTTATTCTTTAACTGAGCCAAGTTTTGAAATAAAAAATATTCAGTTATGGAAAGGGAGTAAACGCAAGGCGAATGTTGAGGTAATGCTCGACTCTAAGATTGTTATTTTCTGTGGGGTCATGGCAGGTAAAAATGGTGACTGGATTGCTTGGCCTGCTTCTAAGAAATTTGATAATAAATATCATAAAGATATTTATTTATTAAATAGTTCATTGAAAGAAAAAATAGAAACTGCTATATTTAAAAATATATTCGAATAGCTATCTTCGAGCTAATAGTTATTATCAAATTTTTTATTTTTAGATTTTGAGCTAATGAATTATTAAGCTAATTTTTACATTTTGTTTTTATTCTTTGATTTGAGTTTTCTAAGCTAAATATTGAATTATGTTTGTAAGGAGTTTTAGATGCCGCCCAAAATGTTATTATTTATAAATGTTATTATTCCTCTGATTGTCTCACCTATTTATTTGGTTTTAGCTTTTTATGTAAAAAGAATAAAACCATTGCGACTGTTGATCATGGGAGAGGATACTTATAACTATGCGTTCTGGATTTTTTTGTTGTTTGGCATTTTTTTTCTAGGTCGACCTTTTCAGGTATTGCTTGGTCCTCATCCATTCCCTTTTTTAATAAGCAGCATTCGAGAATTTATTATGATCGGATTGCTTACTCCATGTGTTGTCTCTGGTGTTTTGAATCAGGTTTATTATGATTCTGATTTTCCTAAAGTTATTATTCAATTTGTTTTTACATTTTGTATTTTGTTAGGCTTTTTATTTATATTTGCAAACTTTAAATCGATTAATGGTTCTCATTTAATTTTTGATTACAAAATTTTTACAGCGTATGATGGTAACTGGTTTGCAGAAAAAGAATCTAATTCTGTTTACTTGGTTCTGCTTTTTGCTATCAGGTTAATTGCTCCAGTATTATTGATGTTTGCAATAGGTATTTTTGCTATTTATAAATCGATTACCTTTCCTAAGGATAGTTTGTATCATAACTTACCCAAAAAGTATTTTTTAGAAGGCTTGGCAATTTTGATTTTTAGTGCTTCGGTTATTTTTACAGGTATTATGGCGTACTTTTGGAGTCTACAAACACAATGGTATTACTTTGGGGCTCTTATTGCTGGTATTTTAGGCTTTGTTTCCTTAGAAATACCTCCACGAGATTTTGTTGTAACGAATGCACTTCAAGAAAATAAATAAATGGATAGCCATTTTTTATACCAACTATATTAATGATTAAGTGTTTGTTATTTTAATAAAGAATCTCCTTTTTCAGGATGGAAATAAAATTTTATGTTCACATGATTAATTTAAAAATGAAAACCACCTTTTTACTCCTGATATTTTTTCCAATTTTTTTTTTAACATCTTTCCTTAATGCAGAGATTATCTTAACGGAGGTTATGGCTAATCCAGCGAATGAATCCCAAGATGAATTTCTTGAAATTTATAATACAGCAGATATTTCCGTAGACTTAAAAGGCTGGAAAATTAAGGATGCTTCAGACTCAGTAGATGAAATTTTAGCATGGATGAATGGGGGTGGTCAGGCTATGGCTAACACAGCTTTAGTGTATGACTCTCTATCCCTCCCTGCAAAATCTTATGCGGTTATCCTAGATAGTGGGTATCAAGATGCTGTATACTTTTTCCCTGAGGGGACAGTTATTTTAACAGTAGGCTCAACTATTGGTAATGGTTTAAAGAATGATGAAGATCAAGTTTATCTCATCAATAGCTCAGATACAGTTGTTTCGAGCTTTAGCTATACCAGTAGTGAAGACTCAAAATCTTGGGAGCGGGTAGCTTATGATTTGAGCTATTGGGACGAGTGTAGTGCTTCCTTTGGGAATACGGCTGGAGCTGAAAATAGCATCTCAACTTTTCCCATCATTAAACACCTTAATGATGGCAGTAGTCTTGATATTGATACGCAGATCTTGACGACAACTTTTGAGGCAAACTGGAGTTTTGTTGGTGCTGCAAGCTATTATTTTTCCTTGTCTGAGGAAATGACTTTAGAGCAGAGTGACTTGGTAGAGACAACCACAGCGACAGCAATAACACTGAATAATTTAACTTTACTACCTGAGATAACTTATTATTTCCATATCCAAGCAGAAAATATTTATGGCAGATCTCTTATCGAGCGAAGTGATGGTGTTTTTATTTTAGCGGAAGAGACGGAAAACCCCATTGCTAAAATCTTGATAACAGAAGTAGCGCCAGCAATAGCTGGCAGTAATGATTGGATCGAGTTGTGTGTCGCAGCAGGCACTTTTAGTTTAGACGGCTATAAGCTTTATGAGGGGACTAAGCTTATTAAAACCTTTGCGGATATTATAGTGACAGCAGGTGATTATATCGTACTTTTAGTCAATAGTGATGAAAGTGATGAGGAAACGAAAAATAGTGACGGCTACTGGCAATTTTATGCGACAGAAGCGGGGTTTACTGCCACGGATAATGCGTTTTATCTCAAGGATCCAAGGGATGAAATCGTTGCTACCTTGTTCTATTGTAATGGTGATGATAATTTTACGGCCTCGAACTTTGACTTTTTAACGGAAGATGATTGTTTTATTTGGAGTGATAATGATAAATATTCGATTTCTCGTAAGTGTCCAGAGGATCGATATTTGGATGCTAACCCAAAAACAGATTTAGAAATGGGTGAGTTTAGCAAAGGTTTTCAAAATGAAGAGAAATATATCTCCAATATCCAGCTCTTGATTACTGAAGTTATGCCCTATGATGATAATGATGAAGATTGGCTGGAGTTTTATGTTCTAGCTGGTAGTGGCAGCTTAGAAGGATTTAAGCTTAAGGTCGGTGCTTCTGTTGTGAAAGTGTTTGAAGATATTACTGTGAATACAGGTGACTATTTTGTTTTAAATTTTGATAAGGATTTACCCGCTTCTTTTCCCGATTTTTATACCACTATTAGTGGTATAACTGCAACGGATAATTCTTTGATTGTCCTTTCACCGGATGGGCGCTATCTTGATGCTGTGTTTTATGCCACAGTTGATAATACATGGTCAATGACAAATAAATCTAACTTTGATTTAATGATTTCGACGGGGCAGTGGGTGGCAGAGTCAAGTAATGAATCTGCCTGTTTTGTATGGACAAAAACGAGCAGCCGTTCTATCGCTAGAAAGGTTGCTCAAACAGGTATCCCTATTGATACAAACAGGAAAGATGATTTTGAGCTGAGTAAGTTGACCAAAGGTTTTGCGAAAGATGTTATTATTGATAGCTTTTCTGAGTCTTTTGGTGTGGAATTTCTCAACCGACATTTCTCTCCCTATGGTGATTATAAACATAATGCTTTGCAGGTTAAATATAAAAATGATGCAGAGACGATTCTTTGTATCAAAATTTATGATATCCAAGCACATTTTATTAAAACATTGATACTGATAGAGGAAGAAGAAATAGGTATTGTCGAGTGGGATGGAACTGATCAGCAGGGGAATATTATGCCTGTTGGGGTGTATTTGATCTATTCTGAGTTTATAGATGCTCAAACAGGTAAAGTAAGCCAAGAGAAAAAGGCTGTGGTTTTAGGGAGAATGTTGTGATAAAATTATGTTTTTGCCATTCTTTAAAAAGAGTCAAAGCTCTTGTAATGATTGTTTTTTTTGTTTGTTGTTTCCCTCAATTTTTATTTCCTGCTTTTGAGTATAAGGTTCTTTCTGCACAAAGTGCGGGTGTATGTGGAATTAAGACAGTGATTAAGGAGGAAGCTGCGGCAGTATTTTATAACCCTGCTCTTATTCCCCAAAAAACAGAAATATCAATGTTTCATGCCACACTTTATAATATGAATGAGCTGGCAAACAGTTCTTTAGCTTTTAGCACAAAATTTTTTACTTTTGGGTATAATATTTTTGGTGAAAATGATTTTTATAAAGAAGAAACGGTTGTTTTTGCCACAAATTTTAGGTTGACTCCATATTGTAAGCTGGGAATTTCTTATAAGAGTATGTTTTTAGACTTAGGTGAGATGGATACACATACGCGTGTTGAGGGGATTGACCTTGGTTTAAAGGTTCTCTCAACAGCCAAAAGCTGTTTTGGAATTATGCTTTCAAATATTAACCGACCAAAGATTGGTAAAACAAAACCTGAAGAAATTTACCGAGATTTTAGTTTGGGATATAGACAGGAGGTAATCAGTAATTTATGGCTGATGCTTGAAGGCAATAAAGTGGTTGGTTTTAAGGCTGAGCCTCGTTTTGCAGTGGAGGCACAGTTTTTTGATATTTATACCTTAAGAACAGGTCTTGCACCGGATACTGAGGTTTTTAGCATTGGTTTTGGTTTGAGTGATTTTTTAGATTATGCGTATAGCTATCACCATGATTTAGATGCGACACATTATCTTAACTTAAAAATAAATTTTTCTTAAAATTATTGATGAGGAAGACCAAATTAACCCATTTAAAATTTAAGGGTCTTTAAGGTAAGTTTAGTATAATTGAAATAAAGGGAGCTGTGGAACTCAAATTTACTAGCTTTGTAGCTTTGCTATTTAGGGTTAATTCACATAAACAGCAAAAGCAGTTTTACGAGTAAATTTTCAAACACTTTTCGCTCTTTATCTTTTATTTCTCCAATTTCCTAGGTAAAACTTAATATTTTCTTTATGGTAAAAAACAAGATAAATAAATGGTATTTAAAAAGTTTAGTTTCTATTTTAGTTTTAGGAGTAAAAGAAAAAAAGTCTTTATTCTCACTTGTCATTGCAGACCGAATTTGTTTAAGCATTCTCCAAGCTGTTTTATATGTGACGCCTATTTCTCGTTGTAATTGATAACCTGAAATGCCTTTTTTAGAGTTCAAAAATAAATGTATTGCA
>JAAEPJ010000023.1 GCA_024222485.1 bacterium
CTTTGTCCCTCCAGTGTCCCTGTGTCCATCTTGTGTCCCTGTGTCCCTCCAGTGTCCAAGTGTCCCTCCAGTGTCCCTGCGTCCCTCTAGTGTCCCTGTGTCCCTCCAGTGCCCCTGTGTCCCTCCAGTGCCCCTGTGTCCCTCTTACATTTGCTACATTTTCTAAATTCGCTACATTTGCTACATTTGCTACATTTGCTACATTTGCTACATTTGCTACATTTGATACATTTGTTACATTTGCTACATTTGCTACATTTGCTACATTGGCTACATTGGCTACATTGGCTACATTGGCTACATTAGCTACATTTGCTACATTTGCTACATTTGCTACATTTGCCTCATATGCCTCATATGCCTCATATGCCGCATATGCCACGTATGCCTCATATGCCTCATATGCCCCATATGCCTCATATGCCTCATATGCCTCATATGCCTCATATGCCACATATGCCTCATATGCCACATATGCCTCATATGCCTAATATGCCTCATATACCTCATATGCCTCATATGCCTCATATGCCTCATATGCCTTATATGCCTCATATGCCTCATATGCCTTGTATGCCTTGTATGCCTCATATGCCTCTTATGCCTCACATGCCTCACATGCCTCACATGCCTCC
>JAAEPJ010000024.1 GCA_024222485.1 bacterium
CTACCTCCTGTTTTATTTAAAATACAGAAGGTTTTTGAAGAAAGTAGGTGGTACACTTTTCAACTGTTATCTGGTACACTTTTAAAATGGTATATACAGGCATTTGAAACATTCCAATTTCCAATGGGCTTATTGAAAGTGCTTGCGTTATAAAACATGCGAGTCATATCTGTAACATTTTGAGTATTCCAGTTTTCAATGTCTTGATTGAAAGCCAGTGTATTAGAAAACATATAAGCTATATCTGTAACATTTTGGGTATTCCAGTTGCCGATGTCTTGATTGAAAGCTGTAGCATGAGAAAACATCCCTTCCATATCTGTAACGTTTTGGGTATTCCAATTTCCGATGTCTTGATTGAAAGCTGGCGCAAGGAACAGCATACGACCCATGTCTGTAACATTTTGAGTATTCCAATTTCCAATGTCTTGGTTGAAAGCTTTTGCACTTTGAAACATATAAGCCATATTAGTGACATTTTGAGTATTCCATTTTCCAATATCCTGATTGAAGGCACTTGCGTAACCAAACATACTAGTACACCGTCATGATCTATCTGTTGGGTAATATAGTATATTCTATCTTTCGAACTTCGGATCATTTAAAGTGAGAGTAGAATATCTAATGCCTAAAAAATATATAGTACGATTATCATCTGAGGAGAGAGTGTATCTTGAAGATCTCATTAAGAAGGGTAAAGTTGCAGCTCATAAACGACTTCATGGAGAAATATTGTTAAAAGCGGATGTCAGTGAAGAGGGGCCATCTTGGACCGATTTAAAAATAAAAGAGGCTTTTAACGTGACAGTCCAAACTGTTGAGAGAATTCGTAAACGCCTCGTCAAAGAGGGTTTTCAGGCGGCGATAAATCGAGCAAAACCAATTCGCTTAAAACCAAGAAAACTTGACGGAGAACAAGAAGCCCAACTACTCGCCTTATCATGTAGTAAAGCCCCCTTAGGACAGGCACGGTGGAATTTACGTTTGTTAGCGAATAAAATGGTTGAACTTGAATATGTTGACACGATCTCACATGAAACGGTTCGTCAAATATTAAAAAAAACGAAATAAAGCCTTGGCAAAAGAAAGAATGGTGTATTCCTCCGCAAGGGAATGCGGCTTTTGTTTGTGCAATGGAGTCCACCTTAGATGTTTACAAAAGACCATACGATCCAAAATTCCCGCAGGTCTGTATGGATGAGAGTAGTAAACAACATATCAAAGAGATTCGCTCGCCTATAGAAGCACAAATAGGAAAAGTTGAAAGATATGACACGGAATATGAACGTAATGGCGTGAGTAATATATTTATGTTTTTTGAACCCTTAACAGGATCGCGAAGAGTGGAAATAACCGATCAACATACTGCCGTTGATTGGGCAAAGCAAATTAAGACATTGGTAGATGATGATTATCCAAATGCAGAACGTATTACTTTAGTAATGGATAATCTTAATATTCATACGGGGGCATCTTTATACAAAGCCTTTCCTCCTGAAGAAGCTCGGAGGATTCTTAACAAATTAGAATTTCAATATACCCCCAAGCATGGTAGCTGGCTGAATATGGCAGAAATTGAATTGAGTATTCTGAGTAAACAATGCCTCGATCGTAGGATACCAAATCAGGAAGTTTTAAAAAAAGAAGTTTCTGCGTGGGCAGAAAAGCGAAATGAACATCCAACACCAATGAATTGGCGCTTTACGACAGAAGACGCCAGAATTAAATTAAAAAAACTATACCCAACAATTGATTGATGACGATGTACTAGTAAGTATTGGATATCATAAAATAGACGCCTTTATAGAATTTAAAAACAATTGTAATATATTGTTAATGAGGATATTATAAATTTTTCAATTGTATTGATTATTACTGGTGGGGTACTTACTTTGCAATCGTATGATTATCTATAAAGTTGGTAAGAGGTATCACAGGTATTTATGAAATGATATTGATGGCTCTGTAATTATAGGTAGGGGAGAAAATTGTTACACAAGGATATCTCAAAGTACAAACGGAATAGATGGTACGATGAACTGCTATTTAAATAAATAAAAAAAAGATGTACCCACAGGGTTAATTGAGAGA
>JAAEPJ010000025.1 GCA_024222485.1 bacterium
AAGAGCTGATACTTCTAATAGAGTTTTAGTTATAGGTGATGTACACGCTCCCTTTGAGAGAAAAGATTACTTACAATTCTGTATAGATACTTATAAGAAGTACAACTGTAATAAGGTAGTTTTTATCGGAGATATAATTGACAATCATTACTCATCTTATCACGAGACAGATGCTGACGGATTAGGTGGTGGTAAAGAGCTTGATTTAGCAATCAAGAGTATCAGAAAGTGGTACAAAGCTTTCCCTGATGCTTATGTTACTGTAGGTAATCACGATGCTATCATTATGCGTAAAGCTCAAACATCTTCTATTCCTTCTCATTGGATTAAGAACTACAACGATGTATTAGGAACTCCTAATTGGAATTGGGTTACTGATGTGGTTATTGATGATGTAAGATATGTACACGGACACAAATCATCTAAGGCTCGTACAGCAGCTAAGAGAGATATGCAGAGCACGGTAACAGGACACTATCATACAGATATGTACTGTGAGTGGATGTTCGG
>JAAEPJ010000026.1 GCA_024222485.1 bacterium
GCCCTACAATAAGAGTTCGTCTCTATTTAATGTTACGGCCGCCTCCGAGAACTAAACTCTCGCCCTCCACTGCGCTCTTACGATCTAAGCAAACGTATCACAACAGTTCTGTCCATGGGAACAGCCTAGAAATTATTACTTCGAGAATTTCTTATAGTTCCCCATGAAACTTAGTAGAAACTTAGCCCCACAATAAGAGTTCACCTGAATTTTTTATAAAGTACTCCTTTCGCATGGAATAAAACGATTCTGTTTGCTCAAAAACGTTGTAAATAAATGTATTATAACAGTTCTGTCCATGGCAACAGCCTAGAACTTATTACTTCAACGGTTTGTTATATTTCCCCATGAAACTTAGTCAAAACTTAGCCCTGCAATAAGAGATAACCTCAATGTCTTATAAAGTACGCATTTCCCATGGAATAAAACGGTTCTGTTTGCTCTAAAACGTTGTCAACTTACGTATTACAACATTTCTGTCCATGGCAACAGCCTAGAACTTATTACTTCAACGGTTTCTTATAGTTCCCCATGAAACCTAGTGAAAACTTAGCCCCGCAATAAGAGATCACCTCAATTTCTTATAAAGTACGCATTTCCCATGGAATAAAACGGTTCTGTTTGCTCTAAA
>JAAEPJ010000027.1 GCA_024222485.1 bacterium
ATGAATTAAAAAACAGGCTATTTACCCTGATAAATGAACAAGAGAGAGCTATTGGAGATAAGAAGTATATTGCGAATATTTATTTTTACCAAGTTTTAGAGTACTTAAAGAATACGAAAAAGAATCCAGATATTATCTCACAAGATTTGGTCGAAAAGACAGCTGCTCATATTAATGGTCTGAATGATACGCTAGTTAATGGTCTGAATGATACGCTAGCTTTGGCTGCTTTTTTAGCGCGTGTGGAATGGTTGATGACAAATAATAGTCAATTTGATAATGTTGCTTCTTTAGATATTCTTGATGTGATTAATGCACTGTTTTATATCCCAGAGAACTTCGCATTTAATTTTTATCGTTCTAGGAATGACCGGAGTGCTAAAAATGAGGCTAATTACATTGCGTATAAGACTTATATGTATTTTATCTCTGTAATTAATAGTTTGCGGGAGAGATTTACGTGGAACAATCAGGCAAATGAGGTTAATAATAATAGAGAGGCATCGAGTATGTTTCAGGTTAACCCTAAGACAGATGCAGGTTTATTAATCATGGAGTATAGTGACGCAAAGGACCTTTTAGACCACGAAGGAAAAAGAAAGATAGAGGCAATCACTAAGGTCATTCATAGGCTGGAAAATTTAAACGAAAATGATGAGTTAGACCTAGGGCGTGGAGGTTTTAATAAGGAGTCCATGCGTAAAGAATTATACTCAAAAAGAGGGTTTTTATGGAAAGTAGAGGCCGGGAAGAATGGTAATGATTTATCAGAAAAAATATCATTTTTAGGGTATGCCAAAGCGGATATTTTAGTCGTAAAAAATATTGGTTATGTGGATAAAAGTATTGATAATTATCACTTAGATAAGACCTTAGTTGAGGTAGAGAGTGAATTGGCGCAGTGTTATATTATTATAAGCCAAAATAATTTTGGAATGGATATAGAAGAATCTAAGACGCAAGAGGAATTGGTCGCAAATTTTGAGGAAGAATTAGGGA
>JAAEPJ010000028.1 GCA_024222485.1 bacterium
ATGAAACTTAGTGAAAACTTAGCCCTGCAATAAGAGTTCACCTCAAATTCTTATAAAATACGCCTTTCGCATGGAATAAAACGATTGTGTTTGCTCTAAAACGTTTTAAACATACGTATTACAACAGTTCTGTCCATTGGAACAGGCTAGATCTGATAGCTTCGAGGGTTTCTTATAGTTCTTCATGAAACTTAGTGAATACTTAGCCCCACAAGAAAGTTTTACCTCAATTTCTTATAACGTAAGCCAATGCATGAAATAAAACGATTCCGTTTGCTCTAAACATTGTAAACATGCGTTTTACAACAGTTCTTATAGTTTCCCATGAAACTTAGTGAAAACTTAGCCCCGCAATAAGAGTTAACCTGAATTTCTTGTAAAGTACGCATTTCCCATGGAATAAAACGTTTCTGTTTGCTCTAAAACGTTGTAAACATACGTATTACCACAGTTCTGTCCATGGGAACAGCCTAGAACTTATTACTTCAACGGTTTCTTATAGTTCCCCATGAAACTTAGTGAAAACTTAGCCCCGCAATAAGAGTTAACCTCAATTTCTTATAAACTGCGCCTTTTGCATGGAATAAAACGA
>JAAEPJ010000029.1 GCA_024222485.1 bacterium
ACAACTGAGTACTGAGTACTGAGAGTACTGAGTACTGAGAGTACTGAATACTGAGAGTACTGAATACTGAGAGTACTGAGTACTGAGTACTGAGTACTGAGTACTGAGTTCTCAGTTCTGTGTACTGTATACAGAGAGTACTGAGTACTGAGTACTGAGAATTGAGTACTGAGTACTGAGTACTGAGTACTGAGAGTACTGAGTACTGAGTAATGAATACTGAGTACTGTAAACTGAGTACTGAGAGTAATTTGTACTGAGTACTGACAACTGAGTACTGAGTACTGAGAGTACTGAGTACTGAGAGTACTGAGTTCTGAGTACTGAGTACTGAGTACTGAGTACTGAGTACTGAGTTCTGAGTACTGTGTACTGTGTACTGAGAGTACTGAGTACTGAGTACTGAGTACTGAGTACTGAGTACTGAGTACTAAGTACTTACTAAGTACTAAGTACTGACTACTGAGTACTGAGTACTGAGTACTGAGTACTGAGTACTGAGTACTGAGTACTGAGTACTGAGTACTGAGTACTGAGTACTGAGTACTGAGTACTGAGTACTGA
>JAAEPJ010000030.1 GCA_024222485.1 bacterium
AAAAACTAAAAAAGTACGCAAATCACAAGGAATAAGACGAATCCATTAGTTCTAAAACGTAGTAAACATACGTTTTACAACATTACTGTCCCTCAAAAAAGCCTAGAACTTATAACACCGAGGATTTCTTATATTTCCCAATGAAACTTAGTAAAAACTTAGCCGAGCAAAAAGAATTCACCTCAATTTCTGATAAAGTACGCCTTGCGCATGGAATAAAACGATTCCGTTTGCTCTAAAACGTTGTAAACATACGTATTACAACAGTTATTTCCTTGGGAAAAGCCAAGAACTTATTACACCGGGGGTTTCTTATAGTACCCCATCAAGCTTAGTGAAAACTTAGCCCCGCAATGTGAGTTCACCTCAATTTCTTATAAAGTACGCCTTTTGCATGGAATAACGGCAAATCCCTTAGTTCTAAAACGTTGTAAACATACATTTTAAAACATTTCTGTCCCTGGAAACAGCCTAGAACTTATAACACCGAGGGTTTCTTATATTTCCCCATGAAACTTAGTAAGAAGGTAG
>JAAEPJ010000031.1 GCA_024222485.1 bacterium
GATCGGAAAAGCGGCGCGCAGGGAAAGAGTGAAAATCTCGATGGACGCCGCATCACTAAAAAAAAAAAAAGGTGTCCTGAGGAAGTTTTTGTTGGAAGAAGAACACTAGAAATGGCAGCAAACTCTGCAATAATCAATTACAATGATGGCTTCCATAGAATGAAAGATGTCCTTATTGAGCTTGGCCTTCAAGTTTCGCAAAATTTTCTTGATAACTCAATAAGGAAAGACAAACAAATAGTGCTACAGTCATTGATAAAATCATTAGAAAAAGGAAAAAAGAGGAGGAAAAGTCTAAGAGCTGTAAGAAAAGGATTTATTGACAGAGAAAGAGAAGAAGAGGGAGGGGAATCGTATTCAAAGGGGGCATTTTAAACTTGAAAACATTATCAAATATTTTGCTCAACTTTCTTTTGCGTTTTCCCAACATCTACATTTTGTAGTTGAAAAACTGATTACTCAAAAAATACTAATAGGAGGGTAATGAAACTCGGCCATACTTTAGCATACAGTTTAGTTTAGTAAAAGTACCTAAAAAATCAAGGTTACATATATATTTAGAAATATTACAATTTTTTTTATCAGACCAAATAATAGTAAATAAGAGAAAGTCGTCGCCCTTCGGCAGGTCCAGTGTAGTGTCAAAGAGCACGGATAGGTTCGTCTCTGCATTTGGTGAGTGGTGGTGCAACAATTTGTGTGAATGAAATGGCCTGGGTTTCTCGTAGCCCCGGTGGCGCAGTGGTAGCGTTCTAGAGATCAAATCTAGAGGTCATGGGTTCGAGTCCTACTCGGGTCACTTTCATTCTCACAAATTATCTCGATTGAGAGATGGCTTTATTGTGTTTGTTAGCAATCTGAAGTCTGCCACAATGGGTAAACCAGTCTACGCCAAAGTATATGCAGGATTGAATCGTTACAACAACTCATATTGCGTTAGAAACCAGCCGCTGAAGAATCTTCACCCACCCTTCAAAACCCAGAGAAGGTTGTCTAATTATATTTCACATCACAGTTTGCCAATCCCACGACAGCAGACCAGTATTGGAGATAACTTCTTTCAAATGCCAACCCATTTACTGCATGAACTTCACCAAA
>JAAEPJ010000032.1 GCA_024222485.1 bacterium
TAAAAAAACGTATTGCAACAGTTCTGTCCATGGGAACAGCGTAGTACTTATTACTTCAAGTGATTCTTATAGTTCCCCATGAAACTTAGTGAAAACTTAGCCCCGCAATAAGAGTTCACCTCAATTTCTTATAAAGTACTCCTTTCGCATGGAATAAAACGATTCCGTTTGCTCTAAAACGTTGTAAAAAAATGTATAATAACAGTTCTGTCCATTGGAACAGCCTGAAACTTATTACACCAAGGGTTTTTTATAGTTCCCCATGATACTTAAGGAAACTAAGCCCCGCAATAAGAGTTCACCTCAATTTCTTATAAATTACGCCTTTTGCTTGGACAAAAACGATTCTGTTTGCTCTAATAATTTGTAAACATATGTATTACAACAGTTCTGTCCACGGGAACAGCGTAGAACTTATTACATGGAGGGCTTTTTTATAGTTCCCCATGAAACTTAGTGAATACTTAACACCGCAGTAAGAGCTCACCTCAATTTCTTAAAAAGTACGCTTTTTGCAAGGAAAAACGGAATCAGTTTGCTCTAAAACGA
>JAAEPJ010000033.1 GCA_024222485.1 bacterium
ACCTAAATTTCTTTGAAAGTACGCATTACCAATGGAATAAAACGATTCTGTTTGCTGTAAAACGTTGTAAACATACGTAATATAACAGTTCTGTCCATCGGAAAAGCCTGAACTTATTACTTCGAGGGTTTCTTATAGTTCTCGAAGAAACTTAAGGAAAACTTAGCCCCGCAATAAGAGATCACCTCAATATCTTATAAAGTAGGCATTTCCTATGGAATAAAACGGTTCTGTTTGCTCTAAAACAATGTAAACTTGCGTAATACAACAGTTTTTTCCATGGGAAAAGCCTAGAACTTATTACTTCAACGGTTTCTTATAGTTCCCCATGAAACTTAGTGAAAATTTATCCCCGCAATAAGAGATCACCTCAATTTCTTATAGAGTATGTATTTCCCATGGAATAAATGGTTCTGTTTGCTCTAAAACGTTATAAACTTACGTATTACAACAGTTCTGTCCATGGGAACAGCCTAGAACTTATTACTTCAACGGTTTCTTATAGTTCCCCATGAAACTTAGTGAAAACTTAGCCCCGCAATAAGAGTTCAATTAAATTTCTTATAAAGTACGCATTTCCCATGGAATAAAACGATTCTGTTTGCTGTAAAACTTTG
>JAAEPJ010000034.1 GCA_024222485.1 bacterium
CAACATCCGAATTCCGCTGTTTTTAACAGATGATATGATAACAGTAATCATGTTCTTACTTCCCTACCCCACACGATTCCTCACGTCATGTGCATCAATAAAAGGTATATAGACAGAAATTTTTAGTTTGTGTTTGCAATGTGGGTTGCGCAGCTTACTATTGTTTTAATAACTTAAGTAATAAAACAAAAAATCAAGAAAATTTACTGAAAAAGAAAGTGACTTTTCACAAGTTCTCAGAGAATGCAGCAAATAATGAATCCAAAAAATAATGGATACAGAACATGAGGCTAGCAAATTTGTTATGCAACCATACTCACGTCTTTGCCAAGACCATTTTGAAGAAGAAAGTTAACAGCGTGGCCCAAAATTTTTGAAGTCTTTAGGCTTAATGAGAGATTACTTTTGAAAGATTATTTTTGACAGAGGGTCACCAAAAGGAAAAAGGCATGTGAAGGGTTAAAAGAAATTCAAGGCAAAACACAACTGTCCCTCAGCTCTCCACTCAGTCCTAAAAAAATGGCCCTTTGGAAGAATCATCACAAACAATGAAAAACTGACAGAAGAACTAAACAGACTGAGGGATAACCCTCTTCGGAGGGGTTACAACCTGTCCAATATTCAGAACCAATTCAGCAAAGCTATGTAGCACACTCAACATGAATTAATATTCAAGGATAAAACACCAACTTTATTCTACCATTTGATAACACAACCATTCAAATTGGAGCAATATTGAAGCAACATTGGCATCTGATAACCAAGGATGAAACTCTAAAATACATTTGGGCCTCACCTCCTTTCCTGGCACTTAAAAAGCATAAAAACTTCAAGGATGTCCTAGTTCATTCTAGATTCACTAGATAAACCCATAAATAAAAAATAGCAATAAACATAACAAAGATGCAAAGGTGGTCCCGGACGCGGGTCTGCTAGGGCACATAACACAACAAAACATTCTGATTTAAATACCCTGAAATGTCTGTGTTAGGGTATCGGCTGATGATTTGCATCTATAAAAACCCAGGATTAATGGCAATTATACTATTTGACAGACGGTTGGAAATGTAAAGATAACCACTCTCTCCCTAAGAAACTCTATAATCAGTTAAAGAAAAAATAAAAAATGAAAGTCTAAATGGTAAATACAATCTTGTTCCAAAATACTAAAATACTGAAATACTAAATCCTTACTACTATGGCATTGCTGAGTTGGTTGGGGCTGGGGGGCTGTAGAGGGGACAATGGCAGGGCTGGCTGGTTGGGACTACCCTCTCTCCTTATGTAAATATATTTTCATCTTTTTTATAATTTTATCTTTTCCTTGTTTACCCTCTTTTTTTCATTTTTATACATACTTTTAGCATACATATTTTTTTAACTCAAACTCTGCTCTTGAAAGAAATTGATAGATAGCTTGTTTCAACGACATCCGGGTTCAGACAAACTGGAGCAAAGTCATTAACTTCTGTAATGC
>JAAEPJ010000035.1 GCA_024222485.1 bacterium
CTTATTAGCATATCTCTCCGGTTCTAAATTTGAAAGTCTTAAATAGAATTTTAACACATTTATTTGTCTCATAGATGAAACACTATATCTGCCTAATTCAGCGTATACTGCATCAGTTGTTGTAGTTAATTTTACTCCCAAGGCATATTTGCAGGCCGATAGATGTAGGCTTTCATGTTTTGGCCACTCACTTGTTCCCCATATTTCGAATTCACATCCAACAATTGCCGACAAACTCATGAATTTTCCGGAAAAATCGACAGAATTTTTGCCGGGGGAGGGTGATTGCCTTGCATTTTAGTTTTTTGATGAAATCAAGGCCACCCTTCCAATGATACCTTTGATTCCAAGACACCAATAGTTAGACCTAGATATTTCGTTTTCCTAACTCGCTTGATTTCCTCTTCTCCAGTCTTAAGATGAGTGACAACTGTGATCTTCCTTAATTGTTTGCTGTTTCCTAAAAACTTGTATTCGCATTTCGCTTCGTTCAGGCTTAACTAGCCTTCGCCATTGCGTAATATATTGCATCTCATTTTTGAAGTTTGACAAAAGTTAGTGCGCCTTCTTCCAGTTCGAGAAATCAGGGGCGCAAAGCGATGAGAAAGTGCATACCGCTGCTACTAGTACTATTCTCTATATGATCACAAAGTGTTCAAGAACTAATAGAGACACAATAAAAGCGTTGAAATTAAATGTTTTACCACAAACTGGTGATTTATGTAGCCGATGTGCAGAAGACCCATTTAAAACAGTCAATTTGACCAAAAATCAATCCAACTGTCTTCCTAATTACTAAGACCCCGTTTACACAACATATATCTATCCGGATAAATGATTTGTCCGTAAAAATATTTACACGCATCGGCTCTCCATTTACACTAAAAAATGTATCCGTAGAAGAATTTATCCAGTTTGCTGTATAAATATTTATCCTGATAGAAAAGCGGATAAAGAGTCTTATCTTGTATAAACGCTTTTATCCGAATAAATTTGTATTCAGATTCACAACGAGGCTGTTTTGTTTTGTATTTCGATGTTTTACGGATTTACCTGTGTGGTGGTGTAAACGGGGTCTAATTGTCAAAATTGTGTGGAAGGTAAAGAGATACACAACTGTATTAAAACAAGTGTTTTTTGACCTTCTGCGTGTAGTTCCTTATAAACAAGTTCCTTATATGAAATCATGTACCCTGTCCTTGTTTCTTCAAAATATTTGGGGCCTTGCCCCTAGTTGCCCCATCACCTTTGTCCCTACTTCCCCAGCCACCAAGGAACTGCGCACTCAGTCAATACAAAACTATGTATTAAGGCTAGAATACACGATCAGTTCCTTTCGTCAGTTTTTCCCGTCCTTTTTTTTCTTCAGTTTATTCGAAAAAAAACTGAAGAGGCACGCGTATACACGATCAGTCAAAAATCGTCAGTTTTTTTTCAGTTGAGCAGTGGAGAGTGACACGGAATTTGCTGCTGCAGCTTTGATTATTGCTGTGATTTTGAAGCGAAAACGTAAAAAGAGATCAACCTGGGTAAAGCCATGGCTTCAAAAACGCCAAAACCTTGGGATGTACGACACACTCCAAAGAGAATTTCGTTAAGAAGAGGAGGACGAACATAAGAAACTCTTGAGAATGAGCCAAGTAACATTTGATTACCTTTTGTCCTTAATAAGCGACCTTTCGTCCCATAAACTAGGGTCTGCTTCCCAGAGACTTATAAAGAACTCTGTTAGCTCAACGCGCTCTGCCTTTTATGTTTTTGAAGAAATTTTGAAGAAGACGACGATGCTCCTTAAAAACTTGCTCAAATATTCCAATATTTTCTCTGTATCCCGCAAGATATGCTAATGTTTTCCTGAATGCGTCATATAAATCCTTTAATTGCACTATGTTTACAAAAAAACCCACAGCGACCACCTCCTTTTCCGCTTGAGAGTCATTCTGACTGATCCATTTAACTGAAGGTTTAAGCACGTCCATCTTTTGAAAAAACTGATCAGTCTCGACTAATCAGTCAGAAAACGTCACGAAACGTCTCAAATTTTGACTGAAGAGGAAAAACTGACGAAAAAACTGATCGTGTATTTCAGCCTTAATCGAATCAATCTGCGAAGACGAAAAATAACCCCAAGGGGATTCGAATGCACGACCTCTGATGAGTTAGACTCTACGAACCAATTTGATATTCTTTAACTTCTCTTCAAGTTTCGATATTTTCTGTGTCTGCTTGTATTTGTTTCTAGGTCAATTATATTTATTTTTATTGAGAGGGTTTTTAAAATTTTGAAGCAAAAGAAATTGAGTAATATTTTTACTTTTTATATTTATCGCTTCAGAAACTTCTACCGATTCTGTTCAACTTCCTTGCCCAGCAGTCTCGAGGAGCTGATTTGCAAATATCTCATGAGAAGGTAAGGCGACATTTTTACGCAAGCCACTGTTAGTTCTCTTGTGTGCTTTACTGATTGTCCTGGAGGGAGGGGGTGAGGGGGTAATGATCCTGAGTCCCAGTACTGAAATAATTAAAAAACCCAATCCAAATGATTAAAATAGAGAA
>JAAEPJ010000036.1 GCA_024222485.1 bacterium
ATTATCAAGCAGGGCAAAGGATCAAAGCATGGAAGAGGGCGGAAGAGGGTACGCAAGTATGCAAATAAGAATACCGTGATAACAGTTGATAGCTACCAAAAGTGGCGGAAAGCAGTTGCACTGCTTCACGTTTTCTTGTTTCTT
Source organism: bacterium (assembly GCA_024222485.1). Lineage (GTDB taxonomy): Bacteria > RUG730 > RUG730 > RUG730 > JAAEPJ01 > JAAEPJ01. The sequence continues at coordinate 145 of JAAEPJ010000036.1, forward strand.
AGTTAAGACCCCCTAGGACAATCATGACAGATGGGGGCTGATAAGATCTAAGAGAATGACAAAATAAAAAATTTTGACTTAGCTGTTTTTGTTGCTGTTTGACCTTGTGATCTGATCTTGACCTTGGTAGAGCCACGGAAATAACAACACACCATACTTCTTCCAAATGCAACATTCAGTATCGTAGAACCAACCATCAAGCCATTTAGACTTAATTATAAAACCTAACTTAACTTAGGAAGTACAAAAGAACTATTACTATCGAATCAAAAATTATAAGAAATTGTGTCCTCCGTGCGCGAGCGTTCCAAGTAACGAAGAGAAATATTTGTAGCCCAACACGAGGGATAACCACGCTAGACCCCCCGCTAAGAAATGCCTAGTGACATGAAACGGAACGAGAACCCAGGCCCTTGTGATAACTCCAATTATAGTAATCTATAATTGACATTTATCCCTTAAGGTCCTGGAACTCTGGGAAATTGGCTGCGGAGTCGCACCGGCCCTGAACTGCCCAGACAATACAATCTTTAAGTCGGTGACGAAAACAGGGAAAAACATTTCCAGCCCAAAGTACACACGAGTGTGTGCACCCAGACACC
>JAAEPJ010000037.1 GCA_024222485.1 bacterium
CATGTTTTTACCTCGAATAATTAATTATTTTTGATGAGCATATTATATAAAATTCAATATTGTTTTTGTATCTTTTTTATGGAAATCACAGATTTTTTTTTAACATTAAAAAACTTACCTTAGTTGTGCAGAGGTCTTTTTATTATAATTAAATTTACATCTAAATAAAACAGCTAAAAATAAATGTAAGAGATAGTTTATATTTTTTAAGAGAAAAAATAAAATTTTTTCCCAATAGTAAGGCTATAAATAGATAGATAAAAAGACTAGCTTTTTAATTGGCGTGGGAGAGAGAGTGTGATTTGCTATAAAAATGGCAGGATTTTAAGTAGAGTCGCTAATTTTTAACTATAATATAAAAGTTTTTATTAAAGAACTACTCTTGTTGTGTAATATGATAGTTTCGTTTTTTTATTTGTAGATATTAATATTTTTTATTCCTTTTATTTTTAATTTTTTAGTTTGACTAGCTTTTGAAATATAAGCAAGGTAAGACTAAATTAGTATTAAAAATCATTTACATAATTGTTAAATAGGTGTACAATTCTTTTTTTAAAAATAAAATGGAGATAATTCATGAATAAAAAAACTTTTTATTTTTTAACTTTTATTTTTATGTCAACAATGATTTTTGCCGCTACTAATGCAGGTGTAGGACATGCAGTGGAAGAGCTTATGGCACATAAGATGACGTTGTTAGTTTTTCAGCTTAGTATTATTATTTTTGCCGCATGGTGTGGGGGATATCTTTTTAATAAGATGAAGTTACCGGCAGTTTTAGGCGAAATTGTTGCAGGAATGATCATTGGTCCATATTTTTTAGGACATTTCCCCATTTTTGGGTTTTTACATGGTGTTTTTCCTCTTAGTTCAGGAGCTTTTCCTGTGACTCCGGAGCTATACTCTTATGCCACAGTTGCCTCAATTGTTTTATTGTTTTTAGTTGGTCTTGAAACGGATATTAAGACTTTTTTTAAGTATTCTGTCGCTGGGTCAGTGATTGGTGTTTTTGGGGTGGTTATAAGTTTTATTTTTGGGGATGTGTTTGGCATAATTTTTTTAAACTATGGTTTAGGTCAAGCGGCTGGATTTTTTGATGTCTTACCACTTTTTCTAGGTGTTATTTCAACGGCAACCTCTGTTGGTATCACCGCACGCATTTTATCTGAGAAAAAGAAAATGGATTCTCCTGAGGGTGTAACGATTTTAGCAGCAGCAGTGGTTGATGATGTTCTGGGCATTATTTTACTTGCGATTATTATTGGTATTGCCAAAAGTGGTCATATTGTTTTGAGTGAGGTTTCAATGATTGGAGCCAAAGCTGTAGGGATTTGGCTGGTTTTTACTGTGCTTGGACTTATTTTTGCACATAAAATAAGTGGATTTTTAAAAAGGTTTAAGGATAGAAGTACAATTACAATAATGGCACTTGCTTTGGCGATGTTTTTAGCGGGTATTTTTGAGAAGTCGGGACTTGCAATGATTATTGGTGCTTATGTTATGGGACTTTCTTTATCTAAGACTGATCTTTCTTTAACTATTCAAGAAAATTTGCATTCATTACAAAAGTTTTATGTGCCTATTTTTTTCTGTGTTATGGGCATGTTAGTGGATATTACACAGATGGGGTCAGCAACTATTATTAAGTATGGATTGCTTTATGTGGTTTTTGCTGTTTTAGGAAAGTTAATCGGTTGTATGTTGCCGGCTTTGTTTTTAAATTTTAATAGTTTAGGTGCTTTGCGTATTGGTACAGGGATGGTCCCAAGAGGTGAAGTCGCTTTGATTATTGTAGGAATCGGTCTTTCTGCAGGTATTTTGACTAAAGAGATTTTTAGTGTTGCTTTAATTATGACATTTTTAACGACTTTGATTACTCCTCCAATTTTAGAAAAACTTTTTGATAACCCTAAAAAGGGCATAAGAAAGATTGAGGATGACCTTGATCTTACCAAGGAAGAGATCGTTTATGATGTGCCAAGCGAGGAGACAGCAGATCTTTTATTAACCAATATTTTAAATGCTTTTGAACATGAAGGATTTTTTGTGCATATGTTGGATATGGAAAACAAGATTTATCAGCTTCGGAAAGATGCTCAAATTATTTCATTTAAATATTATCCTGATCGGTTGTTTTTTGACTGTTTAAAAAGTGATGGACCATTTATTCATACCTTGTTTTTTGAGGTCTTAGCGGACTTGGAAAACACGATTAAGAATCTTAAGATGTTGACGGATAAAGAACAGATTGCTAAAGAAATGTTTGCAATTGAAGATGATTCTTTTACAAATAATTTTGATTTGAGTGCATTTATCAGTCCTTTAGCGATGAAGGTTAATTTAAAAGGGAATACGAAACATGAAATTTTAGAAGAATTGGTAAATATGTTAATTGTTGCAGGAAAGATTGAAGTTGATGTTAAAGATGAAGTGATGAACGATTTGATCGCTAGAGAAGAGAGCATGTCAACAGGTATGCAAAACCATTTGGCTTTTCCTCATGCTAGAACGGAGGCTGTGAAGAACCTAGTCGTTGGCATTGGGGTTACGAAGCAGGGGGTTGACTTTGAATCATTGGATTTAAAGCCTGCAAAATTATTTATTATTACATTAGCGCCTAAAGATTCTGGGAACCCTTACCTTAAGTTCATTTCTGATATGTCACAGCTTTTAGCTACTTATGAGATTGATGAGTTGACTAATATTGAAACTGTCGGTGAATTATATAATAAATTAGTTTAAGCTTTAGTCTCTCAGGGAGTGTAACGATGAAATTTATTAAGCCCGAGACGGATTATGCTTTTCAAGCATTGGTATTCTTAGCACGAAATAATAAGCCTTATACGGTTAAAGATATTGCCCTAAAACTCAAATTACCGCTGATCCACTTAAGAAAAATTTTTAGGACTTTAGCAAGTGAAGAGATTCTATTTTTGACCAAAGGTCGAGCAAGTAAATTTACTCTTAATGTTGCCCCCAAAACAGTTTCCATGGCGCGCATTTTTAAGATTTTTCAAGGGGAAATTGATCTCATTGATTGTGTCGTTGAACAGGGACGCTGTGATAATATTACGGATTGTTTTGTGCGTGAAAAGTTACAAGGAATATCTTCTAAGTTAGAGCAAGAGCTTGAAAAAATTACTTTGATCTAAATTTTTATTTTTTAGCTGATGGATGATTTCTCTATTAAATCTTTGGCATGATCTATGGCCGTTTGAGTAATTTCTTCTCCTCCAAGCATTCGAGCTATTTCCTTAGTGGGATCATTGGCATTTTGTACTTTTATCTTTGTAGCTTCGCTATTGGTTGTTTTGATTACTATTTGATGAGTATCTCCAAAAACGGCAACCTGTGCGAGATGTGTTATACAGAGTATTTGATGATTTTTGCTAATTGACTTTAGTTTTTTTCCAACGATAAAAGCTATTTTGCCACCAATTCCCGTATCAATTTCGTCAAAGATGAGCGTGGGTGTTTTATCAAAAGAAGTTATGACAGATTTTAAAGCAAGCATAATCCGTGAAAGTTCTCCTCCTGAGACAATATTTTCTATTGGGGTATAATCTTGCCCTGCATTAGTACGGATTAGGAACTTGATTAGCAAGCCTTGGATTTTTACCTTAAAGCTTACTTTGTTCATGCAAAGATCCGTAAAATTTCTATTTATTGCATTTTCAAGTTTTTTTGCTCCAAGCTTGCGTTTTGTAACTAATTTAATTGCAATAACTTCTAATTTTTTTTCAAGTAATTTAATTTTATCTTGAATATTAAACTCTGCTTCTGTTTCATCATCTATATTTCTTAATAGCCCACTAATTTTATTCAGGTAGGCAACGATTTCATTGTTAGTCATTTGATATTTTTTTTGGATGCGTTTTATTTTTTCTAACCTTTCAGCAACCTGATCAATATCAGAGGTACTGAGTTTAATAGATTCTTTAGCTTCCGTTGTTTCTCTAGCTAATTCTGAAAATAAATTGTCTGCTGTTTGGATTTCTTTGAGATAGTTCTCAAGGTTTGGTAGTTTTTCTAGGCTTTTAATTATTCGTGAAATATTAATTCCAATAGTGGCTGTTGCCTCGCTTACTTCGGTTATGTCATATTTTACTTGATCAAGATTTGCTAAATACTGATATTTTTTTTTCAGCTTTTCGTATTCATTTTCTTTTAAATTTAGTTTTACTAGTTCCTCTTTTTTAAATTTTAAAAAATCTTGTTGTTCTTTAAGGTCGAGTCTATCTTTTTTTAACTTTTCAAGGTCTATTTGTGAATTTTTCAATTTTATTGAGAGCGTATTATAAGTTTCTCGTTCCTGTGAACTCCCTGCATAGTGATCTATAATTTTTATTTGTTCTTTTTGTTTGAAAATAAATTGGTTCGTATTTTGACCATGAATGTTAATGAGTCGGTCCATTGTCTCGCGGATTGTCTTTAAGGGGACAAGCATGCCATTAAGGTAGCATTTATTTTTTCCTTCATTACTGATTTTTCTCGTAATAAACGTTTCTGTTTTTGTAATGGGGTCATTGAAGATCGCAGTAAGTTCACAGATATCCTTCCCTTTTTTTACGACCGATTTATCCGTGAGAGACCCTTGGAGTATATTTAAAGCCCCTATTAAGAGGGATTTACCCGATCCCGTTTCCCCTGTTAAAACGGTCATGCCGTTTGTAAAGTCTATTTCTAGATTATCAATGAGGATATAGTTTGTTAATTTTAATGTACTTAGCATTGTTTTATTTTTTATGGCTAAAAGAAGCTCAATAATTTAAAAATAATTATCTGCTACCCCAGCTTAATTTTTCTCGTAATAATTTGAAGTAACAGTATTTATTTGAAATTAAAAGTTTTAATGTTTTTTTCGATTTTTTTAAAAAGATAGAATCACCTTGTATTAATTTATAAGAAAGTTGACCATCTATTGAGGCTATCATTTCTGCTTCATCAATTATTTTGACCTCAATATTTTTATTGGAGTCAACTACAATTGAGCGTAAATTTAGGGTGTGTGGACAAATAGCCGATATGACATATACAGAAAGATCTGGAGAGACAATGGGGCCTCCTGCGGCCAGTGAGTAGGCTGTAGAGCCAGTGGGGGTTGATACTATCAGTCCATCACCGGTTGAGCGGACAACAAATTCATTATTGATGAAAAGGTCAAGATCGATTATGCGTGCAGCTTCTGAGTTTTTGATGGATATATCATTAACACAAGAAAAAGTTTTGATTGTTTGATGATTACGGCTTACCTCAATATCAAAAATATCTCGATTCTCAATTGTATAGTTACGATCATTGATGATATTTTTTAATTCGTTCATCAACTGGTTTTTATTTATTTCTGTTAAAAAGCCTAGCCTGCCAAGGTTTACACCGAGAATAGGGATATTAGTGCCGGCAAAATAACGACCTAAACGGAGCATTGTGCCGTCACCACCTAAACAAATAGCCAGTTCAATATCCGGTTTTTGAGCTTTAGGGAGTGTATGAAATATTTTGCAGTTTATTTTTTTTAGTTCTGTAAAAAGATTATCTAATCCCATTTTTTTTTGGTTGTAGAATACCCCAATTTTTTGCATTCTTCCCTCTTAATTTTTATATTTGATATATTATAATTTTAGAGTAGAGTTAATGCAATATATCTTTCTAATCCGTCTTTAAAATTTTCGATAAAATTAAAGAATTTTTGAATAATTTTATTTTTTTATAGGAGGTTTTAGATTTTTACTTATGTATTTTTTAAGCAATATTTTTTATTGTATAAAGAATTTAGTGTTTATTTTTTTAAGTTATAGCCAAAATTATTTTTTATAAATAATTACATATTTAATTGTTTTGTAAGTAAAAGTATAAAAAAAGGGATGGGAGAGGTCGTTTTGTAAATGCAAGGAGGAAATAATCTATTGCTAAAGAAAGATAAAGTTGTTATATTCAGAGGAATAAATTTTTAATTATGCTGTAAAAAAATTAGTAAAATCTGGAATATTTAAGCATAAATTTTTTATACTTTGTATTTTTAAGAATTGAAGAGTGTTGTTTTTTAATTTAAATGGAAAATTATTCAGAAAGATAAAATAGGAAAAGGAGTAGAGTCATGAGAAAGAAACTATCAATAATTTTTGCAGTGTTGTCATTATGCTTAGGAGGGAATTTATTTGCAGACATCCAGTATGAATTTGACAAATATATATCAGGAGTACTCAGCCCGCTTGCTATAACGAGTGATTCTACTGGTAATATCTATGTAGCACAAGATTCTGGATATATAAAAAAACTAAATAGTGATGGAGAGCTTTTGTTATCTTTTGGTGAATTTGGTTTTGGAGAAGGTCAGTTTTTTGAGCTTTCTGGAATAGCGGTGGATTCTGAAGGTTATATATATGTTCTAGAGTCTTGGACTCATCGAGTTCTGAAGTTTGATAGTGCTGGAGAATTTGTACTCACTTTTGGAGGTGAGGGAAGTGGAGATGATGAATTTGATAGTCCTGCTGGAATAGCGGTAGATGATAGTGATAATATTGTTGTGGCAGATTCAGGTAACCATCGTATCCAGAAGTTCAAGAGTGATGGAGAGTACTTATCAACTATTGGAGGGGGTGGCGAAGGAAGTGGTGATGGGGAGTTTTCCTCCCCTGAGGGAATCGCTCTAGATAATAGTGGGAATATATATGTTACAGATTCTCATAATCATCGAGTTCAGAAGTTTAATAGTAGTGGAGAGCATATTTTAACTTTTGGAGGTGAGGGAAGTGGAGATGATGAATTTGATAAGCCTGATGGAATAGTGGTAGATGATAGCGGGAATATTTATGTGATGGATACAGAGAATGCTCGCGTTCAGAAGTTTGCTAGTAGTGGAGAGTATATTTTAACTTTTAAAGATCCTGAGGGGCTATTAGATGATGATTGTTACTATCTAATGATAGATGCTAGTGGATATATATATGTATCAGGAAATAATAGTCTTCTGAA
>JAAEPJ010000038.1 GCA_024222485.1 bacterium
GTTGGATAAATGATTATAATTATGATTTTCCACATCAGAGCCTTAATTATTTAACACCTAATCAATATTATCATAAAGAACTTAAAGTTGCTTTATAAAACTCTCCCATTTTTTTCTTGACTAAAAGGGGTACATTACAGAGTTATATCATCACTCTTAACATAATTAGGATTATACGAGCCATAAATAAATGTTTTACTTAATAATACAAGCATTAATATTATTTTTATTATTTTCATCGCTCATTCCTTAGACTATAAAATACAACACCTATCCCTCCTTTTATTTATCATAAAAATAGAAAATATCAACTAATCAAGATCAGAATTTTATTAATTAGAATCAGTTATCCCAACAATTTAAGAGTAAGGTTAAAAAAATAGCACTAAATAATATTATAATTTAAAAAAGATTCAATCTTTTGATACAGAAAATAATGATAGCAATAATTATTAATACTTAGCTCAAAAAATTAATAAAATATAAAATTCTAATTCATAATCATCTAGGGACAGAAACCTATTAACATCAACAGGTTTAGATTTAACAAATAATGTGATCTATAAAAAAGGAATACTTAGTTTAAAAATTATAACACATCTAATTATTATAGGAGAAAACTATTTCAGCTTCACCAGAAACTTTTTAATAGACTAAATCAAGAAAAGTAAAAAATATTTTTTTGACTATATAAAAAAAGTTAAAAAATTATCTTTGATTTTAAAAACTAACTTGAGAAAAAAAAAAGGAAGGAAAAAACATTCCATATAATAAAAAAAGAAGGGATAGATACTCTATCCCTTCTAGATTAAAAATATTAATTTTAATTAACCTCTTAACATCTGAGTGCTTAATAAAAATTATATTTCACTTAATTTTTTAAGCCTTTTATACTTATCTTTAGCAGATTTATCTGCCTCTTTCATTAATTCTTCAGATTTTTCAGGATACATTTTCTGTAAAATTCTATATCTATTTTCTCCATAGGCATACTCTTTAAAATCGATAGAAGGTTCCTTACTATCAACTTTCAAAGGATTTTTTCCTTCAAGTTCTAAATCAGGATTATATCTAAACAACGGCCAATGTCCGCTAGCAACCGCTTTTTTCATAATGTCTAGACCTTCAGACATATCAATACCATGAGCCACACAGGTTGAATAAGCAATAATAAGTGAAGGACCGTTATAAGCCTCAGCCTCGTTCATTGCTCGGACTAATTGGTTAGGATCAGAACCAATAGCGACTGTTGCAACATAAATATGACCATAACTCATAGCAATCATCGCCAAATCCTTTTTGCCGACTCTTTTTCCAGATGCTGCAAATTTGGCAACGGCACCAAGAGGTGTCGCTTTTGAAGCCTGTCCGCCTGTATTGGAATAAACCTCTGTATCAACAACTAAAACATTAATATTAGCATTAGTAGCTAGCACATGGTCAAGTCCACCATAACCAATATCATAAGCCCAGCCATCACCACCAAGAGCCCAAACAGATTTTGTTATCAAGTAATCACTCACAGTCAGTAATTCTTTACATTCTACACAGTCATCACAACTAAGAAGTTCTTTTTTTAGCTCCCTAACATTTGATCGAACCCATTCAATACTTGCCTGTGATTTTTGTTCCTCAGGCTTAATATTATTGAGTATAATTTTCACCTTCTCTGTCCCTTGACAAGAAGTGCCGTTTAAAATTTTCTCTGCCAATTCATTTGCGTACTCCGTTTTTTTATCAACAGTCATCCGCATACCAAAAGCAAACTCAGCATTATCTTCAAAAAGAGAGTTTGACCAAGTAGGACCACAACCATCTTTTCTGGTGGTATAAGGCGTAGTCGGCAAGTTCCCTCCATAAATAGAAGAACAGCCCGTTGCATTAGCAATCAGTAATCTATCACCAAAAAGCTGAGTCATTAATTTAATATATCCCGTCTCACCACAACCAGCACAAGCACCAGAATACTCAAATAATGGCGTAGTAAGCTGCGTACCTTTTAGCATATTTTTGTTCGCATACTTATCCTCAGTATCAGGAATAATATTTAGGAAAAAATCATAATTGACCACTTCTTTTGCTCTAATATCTTCCTGTAGAACCATTTTTAAAGTATCTTTAGCTTTGACAGGACAAGATTCTACACAGAGATTACAGCCAACACAGTCTTCAGGTGCTACTTGAATAGAAAATCTTTTTCCATCCATATCTTTCCCCATTGGTTTAACAGACTTAAATGTTTCAGGTGCATTATCTAGCAATTTCTCATCATAAATTTTCATCCTGATTGCGGCATGTGGACAAACCAAAGCACACCAACCACACTGAATACAGGTTATCTCATCCCAGCGAGGAATATGAAGAGCTAGATTCCTTTTTTCATATTGAGTTGTCCCGACAGGCCAAGTACCATCTTCTGGCATCTCAGAAGTTGTAACAGAAGTTCCTTCTCTTTTCAAAAGTTTAGAAGTCACTTCTTTCACAAATTTAGGGGCATGATCTGGCACAACTTGATCACTCTCAAGCTCACCTTCAAATAAAGCCGGAACATTAACTTTCTTAGTAGCGTTCAATGCTAAGTCAACAGCCTTAATATTCATATTTACAACAGCATCACCTTTTTTACCATAAGTTTTCTTAACAGCGGCTTTAATTGCCTCTATAGCAGTACCTTCATCGATAACTTGTGAAATCTTAAAAAAAGCAGTCTGCATAATAACATTAATTCTTAAGCCAAGTCCCAATTCTTCAGCAATTTTGGTTGCATTAATTACATAAAAATCTAACTTTTTATCAATAATCTGTTTCTTGACAGTATTAGGAATAAAATCCCATACTTCCTGCTCATCATGCGAAGACAGTAAAAGAAAAGTTCCACCATCTTTAGCATTATGAAGCATATCGTATTTTTCAAGGAATGAAAAATTATGACAAGCCAAAAAATCAGCTTCAGTTATTAAATAAGGGCTTCTAATCTGTTTTTCACCAAACCTTAAATGCGAAACAGTTATTGCACCTGCTTTTTTTGAATCATACTCAAAGTACCCTTGAGCATAGTTATCACTTGCTGTTGCAATAATTTTAATTGAGTTTTTATTCGCACCAACAGTTCCATCAGACCCAAGACCATAAAACATTGCTTGATAGACATCAGACTGAAGTTTATAATTCCTATCTACTTCCAAGCTTAAATTGGTTACATCATCCGTAATACCAACAACAAAATGGTTTTTAGGTCTATCGGTCTTTAAGTTATCAAAAACTGCCTTAGCCATCGCCGGAGTAAACTCAGCAGATCCTAACCCAAACCGACCACCAACAATCTTAGGATAAACCTTAATCTTACAGCCTTCCTCCATTGCTTCACCAATCGCCGTTCTAATATCTTCATAAAGCGGCTCTCCAAGACAGCCAGGCTCTTTAGTTCTATCAAGTACCGCAATTTTTTTAACAGTAGCTGGCAAAACATCCATAAACGCGGAAGTCTTCCATGGTCGATAAAGTCGAACCTTTAAAACACCAACTTTCTCCCCCTCTGCGTTCATGGCTTCAACAATATCATGAACAACCTCAGTACCTGAGCCCATCATAATAATAATTTTCTCAGCATCCTTATCACCATAATAATCAAATAACTTATATTTTCGACCAACAATCCCTGCAAATTTATCCATATATTCCTGAACAATACCAGGAGTCGCTTCATAATACCTATTTGCAGACTCTCTTCCTTGGAAATAAACATCAGGATTTTGAGCCGTACCACGAATCACGGGTGCTTCTGGATTAAGTCCACGATCACGATGTGCTTTAACCAAGTCCGAGTCAATCATTTCGCGCATATCATCAAAAGTTAATTCTTCAATTTTTTGAATTTCATGCGAAACTCTAAAGCCTTCAAAAAAATGTAAAAATGGCACACGAGACTTCAAAGTTGCCGCCTGTGAAATCAAAGCAAAATCCATGGCTTCTTGCACACTACTCGAAGCCAACATACCCCAGCCAGTGGACCTACAAGCCATCACATCGGAATGATCGCCAAAAATACTCAAACCTTGAGCCGCAATTGAACGCGCAGCAATATGAAAAACAGTAGCCGTTAATTCTCCAGCAATCTTATACATATTAGGCATCATAAGTAAAAGACCTTGAGAACCTGTAAAAGTAGTAGATAAAGAGCCTGTAGTCAAGGCACCATGCACAGCCCCAGCAGCTCCAGCCTCAGATTGCATCTCAGAAACCTGGGGAACTGTATCCCATAAATTCTTCTCCCCTCTAGCAGTTTTTTCGTCACAAGTCTCTCCCATAGGAGAAGACGGTGTAATAGGATAAATAGCAATAACTTCATTAGTGGCATGCGCCACATGTGCAACAGCACTGTTTCCATCATAAGGCAACTTTTTACGCATCATCATTCCCTCCTGTACAGATATGCTAAGAGCATAACTCTACCTATTATATTTTATTTTCGATTTGATTCATTAATTAAGAAAATTAAATTATTAAAATTCCCTCTTAAACTTAAATGCCAAACATTATTAATCGTTAAATAATTATCAATTTAAAATTTTAACAAAATCATTGTTTTTTTACAATGGAAAAACATCAAAATATCAAACTTTTTTTCCTGCTCTTTTTCTTTCATTTTCAGTTAAAAAAACTTTTCGAAGACGGATCGCTTTAGGTGTAACTTCAACTAACTCCTCTTCACTGATAAAAGTTAGACAGTCCTCCAAGCTCATTTGTTTATGTGGGATTAAAACTGTTGAATCATCAGAGCCTGATGCGCGCATATTTGTCAGTTTTTTTCCTTTACAAGCATTTACAACTAAATCATTCCTGCGTGAATGAATACCAACTATTTGTCCTTCATAAATATTCTCAGGTGCACCTAAAATCATTATCCCACGGCTCTGTAAATTAAATAACGCAAAAGGAGTACTGGTTCCAGCTTCCATCGCAATTAAAACACCATTCTCTCGTTTCTCAATCTCACCAACAAATAACTCATAATCTAAAAAATTTGAGCTGATTGTCCCCATGCCTTTTGTCAAGGTCATAAACTCAGACCTAAAACCTAAAAACCCTCTAGTAGGTATTTTATAAGTTAAACGAACCAAACCATTCTCTTGCCTCATATCAAGCATACTTCCTTTTCGCTGACCAAGGCGCTCGATAACAGCCCCCATAGATTCCTCGCTCAAATCAATTGTTAACTCCTCATATGGTTCTAGTTTTTTCCCCTCTTTTTCATGGAAAATTACCCGAGGCATAGTAACTTGCAGCTCATAACCTTCTCGTCTTAGCTTTTCAACTAAAACAGAAAGATGCAACTCCCCCCTCCCAGAAACTTTATATCCTGGCTGATCAGGCAAGACCTCAACATGAACAGCCACATCCGTTAAAGTCTCTTTTTCTAACCGATCCTTAAGCTGCCTTACATTAACAAACTCACCCTCTTGCCCTGCAAACGGCGAGTCATTAGGTAAAAAATTCATCGAAATTGTTGGTGGGTCAATTTCTGGAGCATAAACCACCTGAGGATTATCCTTATTGGTAATCGTTTCTCCTAAAGTAATATCTTCTACCCCTGCAACAGCAATAACATCCCCCGCACTGGCCTTATCCATCGCCTCCATTTCATTCCCAACAAATTTATAAATTTTACTAATCCTAGCAGGCTTACAGTTTTCCGCATCTCGCGTTACCACAATATCTTGATTAATTGCCAGGGAACCTTGTTCAAGCTTTCCTACAGCCAAACGCCCCACAAATTGATTAAACTTAAGCAAGCTTACTAGCATTTTTAATGGCTTGGTCTTATCTCCTTTAGGATGTGGCACATGCTTAACAATCGTTTCAAAAAGTGGGGTCATATCTGAACCTTTCTGCTGATGCTCAAGCATTGCATAACCATCTCGTGCCGATGCATATACTACGGGAAAATCTGTAATATGATCCGGGGCATCAAGCTTAATCATTAAATCAAATACTTGATCAACAACCCAGTCCGGTCTAGCACTTGGTTTATCAATTTTATTAATGACAACGATCACAGGCAAGTCTAAGTTTAAAGCTTTTTTAAGCACAAAATAAGTTTGTGGCATTGGTCCTTCTGAAGCATCCACTAAAAGTAAAACTGCATCGGCCATTTTTAGCACACATTCAACCTGTCCACCAAAGTCCGCATGCCCAGGTGTATCAATAATATTAAACCAATAATCTTGATACTTAAGCCCCCCATTCTTCGCCATAATTGTAATACCGCGTTCCTTCTCCTGATCCATTGAATCCATTAACCGCTCTTGAACTGTTTGATTATCACGAAATAATCCACTTTCTTGAAACATTTGATCAACTAAGCTTGTTTTCCCATGATCCACATGGGCAATAATCGCAAAGTTCCTAATGTTATTCTGTAGTAATTTATTCATTTTAGCCTCTTTTGAATTTTCATGTTTTAATAAAATTTTTTCATTAAATATTTATAAATGCCCAACTATTTCTCTCAAAATTAATTCCAACTTTTAGTATATTAACACCAAAAACTTCTTATGCACCCTTTTTAACTAGGCGAAACATTTTAATCTCAGAAATGTAATCCCTGATAAAATAAAAAAAACAGCTTTCTGATATAAAGTGCAACTATATAAAAACTCCAACCTCTCAAAACGCAGAAAAAATCAAAATATTAAATAGAAATAACAAGTATTTCTTAATAAAAAATAATGAAAATTGAGAATATGAGGGAAAGAAGATTAATAGGTACTGAGTTAAAGCAAAAGAATAGCATAAAAAACTATAATCTTAAAAAACCTTTTTAAGTAAGGAAATTTATCAAAATTATCTGTCAAACCATTTACCTTACCGATAAAAATACTCTATCTATTCAAATTCATGCATCAATCTAAAAAAAAGTAGAATACTTTAAGCATATAAAAATACTAATCCCATAAAAAAAATATTTATCTTTAAATAAGATAAGTCATAATCGACATAAATTATTTTCCAAACATTTTAATTTATAAATTAACGATAAAACTATTTAAAATACAGCTTAATCATCTCAAACACATCGATAACCAATCTATCTTGCGCACAAAAAATCGTCTCCTCTAAACTCCATCAAGTTCTACTAAGTCGTCTCCTCTATCTAGATATTTAAAACATCCCCCTACCCTCACAACTTCTATAACCTTTCTATCCCCAAGTGACAACTCTGGCATCTTCAAATAAGGCATTTAGCTCCTGACAAGCATTCCTTTTAAAACAAAGCTCTTAGCTCATAATCATATCTAAAAATCCAAAGAAATAATAAAATAATACTTTTTTTTGCCTACTCAAAATTATTAACCTCAATTATTTGCATTAATATAGTCGAAATACTAGCAACTTTATTAGGAGTTATCAAGATAATTAAATTTTTAGAGAATTTTTAATATCACCTAAAAAAATCACAAATCTAAAACTGCTTTAATAGGCTCAGGCAAAGAAAAGTTTTTTGTTTTCCTTCTAAAAAAAGAAACAAAAATCGTAGTAATAGAGGCTGCTGCCAAGGCAAACATATAATCATAATAAGGCAATTTATAAATACCAAAAAACTTTAAAATTGCAAAACCTAAATTTAAGCTGATTCCCACAATTAAGCCACTGACCACTGCTTCTTTCGAAACTCTTTTCCATAACATCCCAAGAACAAATACGGGGAAATTAACAGTCATAAAAAACCCAAATCCAAAACTACCTAAAATAGCTGTCCCTGCTTTTCCAGATAACTTTACGATAAGAATCGTAATCAGAATAACTCCTACTGAAACAATTCTGCCATAATGGACTTGCCTATCATGAGCAATTTCATGACCGATAGAGCCTAAGAAATCACGAGTAAAGGCGGATGCCGCAATGGAAATAAACAAATCAGATGTTGACATAATGGCTGCTAACAATCCCGCTAAAACAAAGGTTTGCATCCATGGGCTAAGGTGTGCTAAAAATAAAAAGGCTGCATAATCCTTATTTGCTAGTGGAGCGGCTGTCCCTTTTGTAACCAAATAAAGAGCCCCAACTCCTACTAAAATCCACATAAGCGAAGCAACTCCATATGCTAAACCAGAAACAATACCTGTCGCTTTTAAGCTTTTAGGATCTTTTAAGGTGTACATTTTTGTTAACAGTTGTGGCTGTGTTACAACTCCTACAAAAAAAATAAATATCCAAACAATAACCTGATTCAATGATTGAAGACCAAAACCATCAACCATTTTATTTCCTAATAATGCTCCACCTTCCTGATAATTAAGCATAATATATTCCAATGAGTTGACATCACCAGTTATCTGGAAAAAACCAATAATACAAACAAAAACAGCAACAAGCATAATTAATCCTTGAAAAGCATTGGTCAAAATATGTCCAGACATCCCACCAAATAACATATATATTAGAACTGTCGCACAAAGAATAAAAACACCAACTCCTTGAGAAACGCCTAACATTTGCTGCATTAAAATCGCTCCACCATGAATTTGAGCAGAAAGAAAAGCAATCGATGCAAATAATAATCCTATTGCTAAAAATCCTTGAACGGCTTTACTCTGGAAGCGTACTCGTGCAATATCTGGTAAAGTCGCAACATCCGCAATCTCAGCTATAGCTCTCATTTTTTTGCCAATAATCCAAAACCCATAACTGATACCCACTCCTGCCGCACAGGTAATCCAAATAGAAGAAAAACCCAAAGAATAGACTAAACCTGGACCACCAATAAAGCCAAATGCACTCATAATAGCCGCCATAGAAGCAAGACTTACTGTTACCGGTCCAAAAGTTTTAGTACTACCAAAATATTGCTCTGGGGTTTTCGCAAACCTAGTAGAAAAAACACCAATCCCAATTGAAATTAAAATATAGAGTACCACAAAAATCCAAGTAACATAAGAAGGTTGGACATAGCTTTGAGTAGAAGAAAATAAGTTACTAAACATTATAAATATCAATAGAAATACAGTTAAAAATCTCATTAATTCATCTTCTCCATTTGGGATACCTTATCCATAAAATTATTCCATTTGCTTTCTGTCAAGATATGTGTATCAAACAATAAAGCGTATCCTAATGTCGTAGTCAAAAAGGTTCCCAGCCAAAAAAAACCAAGGACAGCAATCCAGCCGGGGTGCATACCAAAAATAAAGTTAACAGCCACTTTTCCTTTAGTTAGCATAGCAATACTAAACGCCAGCAACCAAAAAACAGCCATAATTAAAATTGGGTACACTAAAGGGAAAATAAAACCAATTTTATTTTCCCTCATTGTTCCTAAAACAAAATAAATAATAATTAAAAGGAGTATAGTTAAAAATGCTAGATACATCAAAGGCATGTTTTGACCAAAAAATAAAAGAATTGTCAAAAACAACCAAAGTATACCCGCAGTGACATGTAAATTATCTACAGCCTTATCAGAAAAAACAAAATTACTCATATCTTCATAAAACCCTTATTATAAATTGAAGCATAGCCGTTTAGCTTTTACAAGTATCATAATGTATGCCTTCATTTTAAAAAAAGCCTAATAAAATAAAGACCTATTATACATTAACAACACCTACTCAGACTTTAAAAAACTTTCTTACAAATCATTGTATCTTAATCAAAAAAGATATTTAAACTTACTCGATGGGTTTCCGCATACTCACCAAAGGGGACATACGCATAATCAATCCCATAATTACTATAAACAAAACCTAATCCAGCACTCACCCCATCAAGCGCTCCCAAATCATTACCA
>JAAEPJ010000039.1 GCA_024222485.1 bacterium
CCTGCCATCACCTCAATCTATCTTCTATTCCAGGAAACGAAATTACTAGTGATTTAAGACTCAATAGTTCTGGATTTGATGGAAGCAGTCAGTGGCGGCGCCAGCCGCCAAGAAGTGGGGGGGACATATGCACGACGGGGCCCTGGGGGCGCAGCCCCCGGAAAATTTTTCAGGGCCACGCCCTTTAAAAACCAAGGACACGCCCTTGTAAACGCTGGGAACGCCTTTTCAAATGCTGGAAACGTTCTTTCACCAAAAGCTCTATTTACATTAGGAAATTTACTTTAATGTTATAGACACAGATATAACCTTGAAGTTTGTTAGTGACATTGTAAATATCAAATAATTACAACAGGAGCTTGCAGTGGTTAGCTAGTTTAAAAAGTTCTACCAATTTACTGAGCTTGATATTGTCGGCAATGTCACGTTCACTACTAATTTGAACAAGATCTTCAAGCCTGTCGGGAGACATAGCTGCCCGCAAATAATTATGGATGATCTTTACTTTGCTGTGTGTGCGCTCACATGATGCCACGGTAACAGGTAAAGTAGCAACAATTGTGATGACCCGAAACAAGTCAGCATACAAATTGTGGAGATCGTTCTTGCTGAAGACATTAAGCAGTGAGGGCAAGCACATCCACACAATTCACAGGACGTAGGCCTACCCCCCCATTTTCTCATCGGATTTGCATGGATCTCAGATACCATCTTTCTGAAAAAGTGGTCCCCCCCATTCCCCCCCCTGGCGCCGCCACTGACTACGGCTACGCAGAAGCCTGAGTAGTCACTGCCGTACCGTTGTGCGCAGTATCTAAC
>JAAEPJ010000040.1 GCA_024222485.1 bacterium
AAATATGTTGATATAAAATGAGAAAACCTATTTTGATAATAAAAATTTGATGCTAAAATATTAAAAATTAAGAGTTTTCTATCAGGCACTATATAGAAAAAGTAATAATGCCTAAAAAAGGAAAATTAAATAAAGAAGAAAAAGGAGAAGAAAAGGAGAAATTATTTGTAAAATATAGAAAAAGGCATAGTGCGATAGAATCGAATATAAATGAATTAGAGCATAGAGGCTTGAATAGATGTCCAGATCGAAAAGAAAGCAATTTTAATCGTTATGTAGGTCTATCTTGTATAGCGTATAATCTTCATAAAATAGGTCAAACAATATTAAGAAAAAAACAAAGAAGTGATATAACTCTCAAACAAAGTGCCTAAAAAAATCTTTAAAAAATCATGTTATTGTTATGCCCAAAAACGAAGCATTTAAGGATATATTGTAATATATTATAAGAAGAATACAATTGATATCTATCACTAATAAAATAGGTTGAGATAAAATAAGAAAAAACTATTTTGATAATAAAAATTTGATGCTAAAGTAGTAAAAAATAGGTGTTTTCTATCAGGCACTATATAAATAATTTTGTACTAATATCGAAAATTATTTATTATTTGCAAATTATTTATTAATCTTCAAATGGAAGAAGTATATGCTTTTAAAATCTCTAGAGCTATTTTGCCTTTAGGAGTAAATAGGGCTTCTGTCCCTTTTTGATTATGTTTTAGTTTTAGTTTCTTAATTATTTCTTTAAATGGAATTGCTCTATAAATTTTACCTAAATCAGTAGCATAAAATCTTTCTTTTAATATTTGGATTTTATCT
>JAAEPJ010000041.1 GCA_024222485.1 bacterium
ATAAGTTTCCGGCTGTTCCCATGAACAGAACTGTTGTAATACGTTTGTTTACAACGCTTTAGAGCAAATTGAATCGTTTTATTCCGTGCAAAAGGCGTACTTTATAAGAAATTGAGGTGAACTCTTATTGCGGGGCTAAGTTTTCACTAAGTTACATGGGGAACCATAAAAAACCCTCGGTTTAATATGTTCTAGGCTGCTCCCATGGACCGAACTGTTGTAATACGTTTGTTCAAAACGTTTTAGAGCAAACGGAATCGTTTTATTCCATGCGAAAGGCGTACTTTATAAAAAAAATGAGGTGAACTCTTATTTCGGGGCTAGGTTTTCAATAATTTTCATGGGAAACTATCAGAAACCCTCGAAGTAATAAGTGCTAGGCTGCTACCATGGACAGAGCTGTTGTAATACGTATCTTTACAATGTTTTAGAGCAAACGAAATCGTTTTATTCCATACGAAAGACGTACTTTATTATAAATTGAGGTGAACTCTTACTGCAGGGTTAAGTTTTCACTAAGTTTCATTGGGAAGTATAAGAAACCGTCGAAGTAATAAGTTTTAGGCTGTTCCAATGGGCAGAACTATTCTAATACGTATGTTTATAATATTTTAGAGTAAATGGAATCGTTTTATTCCATGCGAAAGGCGTACTTTATAAGAGATTTAGGTGAACTCTTATTGCGGGGCTAAGTTTTC
>JAAEPJ010000042.1 GCA_024222485.1 bacterium
TATTACAACAGTTTTGTCCATGGGAACAGCGTAGATTTTACTACTTCAACGGTTTCTTATAGTTCCCCATGAAACTTAGTGAAAACTTAGCCCCGTAATAAGAGTTCACCTCAATTTCTTTTAAACTACGCATTTGCCATTGAAAAAAACGGTTCTGTTAGCTCTAAAACGTTGTAAACAAACGTATTACAACAGTTCTGTCCATGGGAACAGCGTAGAACTTACTACTTCAACGCTTTCTTATAGTTCTCCATGAAACTTAATAAAAAATGACGCTAGCTTTAGTGCTCTTCAGGTATGTTCATTGGCCTGATGCCAGGTTGAAAAATTAGAGCAATATTTCACTTGTTTCTCTCCATAAGCATTTTGCTAAATGTTTTGTAGAATGTGTTCAAGTCTTTGCAAAAAAGTTTGACTTCCGTGATCTGATACCCCATCCCTCCAAGTAGATACAAGTTTGGAAAAGCTGCTTTCTAGTTTCCCAGATTGCACCTTTTCTACTACCTTGTTTTTTCTTGCACATTCTACTACCTTTCTTGCACCTTCTACTACCTTGTGAAGAACCCTGTTGTACTGATCATATTGCTTGATAAAAACGTCA
>JAAEPJ010000043.1 GCA_024222485.1 bacterium
ATGAGCCATCCAATTTAACCAGGTGGCCCATCTCATGTGAACAGTCCACACCGGCTGGTCAGTAGTGGTCCAATATTGTCTTGCCATTTTGAAAGGAATCATATCTATTTTCCATCGAATTTGTTTTGATGCATTGTTACTCGGAGAGCTTCATTCAATATTAATATATGTAGTGTATATAAGTGTTTCAAATATGTTTAAATTTAGTTTTAGTTTAGTTTGTAGCATAAGTGAAACTTTGATGAGAGCCCAGTTTATCCTGCAAATGTTACAAGCCATTATAAGCACAATTCGATTCAATATTATCAGCAAATTTCATCTGAATAATGATTACTTCAACGGTTTCTTATAGTTCCCCATGAAACTTAGTGAAAACTTAGCCCCGTAATAAGAGTTCACCTCAATTTCTTTTAAACTACGCATTTCCCATTTAATAAAACGGTTCTGTTAGCTCTAAAACGTTGTAAACAAACATATTACAACAGTTCTGTCCATTGGAACAGCCTAGAACTTATTACACCGAGGGTTTCTTTTAGATCCCCATGAAACTTAGTGAGAATTTTGCCCCGCAATAAGAGTTCACCTTAATTTCTGTCAAAGTACGCCTTTGGCATGGAATAAAACGAGTCCCTTAGCTCTAAAACGTTGTAAACATACGTATTACAACAGTTCATTCCTTGGAAACAACATAGAACTTATTACACCGAGGGTTTCTTATAGTTCCTCATGAAATTTACTAAAAAATTAGCCCCGAAGTAAGAGTTCACCTCAATTTCTTATAAAGTACGCCTTTCGCATGGAATAAAACGATTCCGTTAGCTCTAAACGTTGTAAACATACGTATCACAACAGTTTTGTTCATGGGAACAGCTCAATACTCATTACACAGATAGTTTCTTATAGTTCCCCATGAAACCTAGTTAAAACTTAGCCCCGCAATAAGACTTCACCTCAATTTCTTATAAAGTACGCCTTTCACATGGAATAAA
>JAAEPJ010000044.1 GCA_024222485.1 bacterium
AAAGGTAATGCGGATACAGAGCGTGTAATTAGGACTTTAAAGGAGGATTTAGTTTATCCTAATGATTGGGATAATACCGTAGAATTTCAAAGAGCTTTAGCTCGTTGGATAAATGATTATAATTATGATTTTCCACATCAAAGCCTTAATTATTTAACACCTAATCAATATTATCATAAAGAACTTAAAGTTGCTTTATAAAACTCTCCCATTTTTTTCTTGACTAAAAGGGGTACATTACAGAGTTTTTTTGTAACTTTTTCAGCTTTGCTGCTTAGGTTTAATATAGAAAAGTGGTAAAAAATAGTATATCAAAAATTATTGAGAGGTTCTGGAATTATGGAAAGAATAAAAATAACATCTTATGACGACATTAAAGATATCTTAAAAGATATCTTACCAAAGGGTAAAAACTTCTTATTTAGAGGGCAACCTCAACAATGGATGGTTCAGTCGAGTGCATACCGTAGAATTGTTGATCATTTGAAGGAGTATGATTTTAATGAAGAAGAGAAAAAACTTTTTTATCAAAAGAATACCTGCTCTTACCATGAGAAAATATTAAAAGGAATAGAAGACAGAATTGGAGAGCAAAATATATTAACATCGGAGATAGAGAAATTAGCATATTTTCAACATTATGGTGGAGCTACATTTTTAATAGACTTCACTGGATTGTTACAAATTGCAATTTACTTTGCCATAGCAGAAGACCTTGATAAAGATGGTCAAATTTTTTGTTCTGAGCAAGCAGTTACTACCGCAAATATTAAGAATAATGCCTGCTTCAAAGGAAAAAAAATAGAGGACTTAGTAAAACTTGAGAATGCTGTATATAACAATACTCGTTCGGATATCAATACAAAAGAAGAGGATCCTATGCTTTGCAGAGAATTCGCTCAAAATAGTTACTTTATTTTTAACAATAAAGGGTACCTTGATAACGATCAATTTAACTATATTATCGATATTCCAAGTAGTGCCAAAAAAGAGTTTTTCGTCAAAAAATGTACACAAACAACTGTAGATGATATTAATTTGAGATTATATCCTGATTTACTGGGTTTTTGTTTACATAATTCAGTTAATCATGAAGATAAAGACATTAAAAATTTTCTTAAATGTATTTTGGAGTCTTATATAGAGAATAAGCATCCACACTTTTTAGAATACGGCATATCCATTCCTTCCCGAGAGGAACAACGAAAAATGAGATTGGAATTTTTTAAAAATGATCTTAGAATTTTTTAAAAATAGAGGTTTAATATGATAACAATTTTAGAACAACGACAAAATTTACGACGACAACAACAATATACTCGAGAAACTGACATTTATCAAAATAATCAAAGAAATCAAAAAAGGCGGAAAAACGATGTTTTAGAAAAAGAAATTTTATCAAAAATTGCAGTGAATCTACCATATTTTGCTTTGAACAATTTAGAAGAAACTGTAGATGGATTTTTCAAAGCTAACATTCCAATAGAACAGCCTTTAGGTTGTGAAATATCCCCTATTACTGCAGGAGAAACCTCAAGACATTTAGCCATATTAGGTAGTTGTGCAATAGCCAATAATGAGAAAAAGAAATCTGCTAAAAATTATCATTTAGCTACTAAGGCTATTTATAAAAGACATTTAACAAATGTGAAATTTGAAAAACTATTTGGTATTGCAAAAATAGAAGAGGTTAACAAAAGAACAAAAAAAGCTTACACACAGTTAATTAATGAAAAACAAGAGATCATCACAACACTGGATGTTGAATATACTTTGTTATCTAAAAAACTTTTTGAGAAACAATTTCAAGACTATAAAATTGATTTAAGAAACAATAATAAAAATTTAGATATACAAAAAAATAGACAAAATTTTTATACAAAACTTTTGAATTTACCAAGTATTGAAAATTCAGATGATTTAAGTTTCTCGGTAGATTTAGGGGTTATAAATTCAGATATGTGTATGGGGCATTTCCCGAAATATCCTGCGTTTCCTGTGGCATTTTCTGCAAACATCATTACTTCCTTATCTGCAGTTTTTTTAAAAGAAAACATTATCAAAAAAAATAATATAAAAATTTTAGGAAAATCTAGCGTTATTCATGCTTATCAATTACTTTTTGCCGGCACTGATATACAAATTAAATGCCGTTTAAAAAATCAAAAAGGTAATATTTTTACTTTTGAAGCACACTTTTTAAATAAAGAAAATACGATTATAAATTTTCATTATGAGCTTATAGCTATATCTACATGATTAAGGGGAAAAAATGATTAATTTAAATTTATTATTTTTGTTGGGTAATTTTTTAGCAATTTCGACAAGTTTTGTGATTGCTGTGTTTATCTATTGCACCTCTTCTTTTAAAGATAAAACAAAAATTGCTTTTATCGTTCTTAATTTATTAATTTGTTTTTGGTGTTTTTGTCCTATTTTAATTAATATAGATTTTATTCCCCATAAATTAATTATTCAAAAATTCTCATATATTTTTGCTTTATTTTTATTGCCAGTTTTTGCTGAGATTGTTTTAGTTGTAGAACCTAAAATTAGAATTTTTAAAAATTTTCTTTATCTTGTAAGTTACACATTTTTAATTTTATTACCAACTAAATATTTTATAGAAGGTATTGTTTTAGTGCAAAATTTATATCAAAGTAAGCCAGGGATTGTGTACTATTTCTTTATAGGTTATTTTGGATTAAGTGCGGCAATTTTATTAGTTATTCTTTACAAATCGTTTATAAAACATAAAAGCCTTGAAACTTGGTCTTATAAAAGGGATGTTTCGAAATTTTTATTATTTGGTTATGGATTAGAATACTTCGCAGGTTTAATTTATTTTTTAACAATTCTACAAATAATTCCTTTATATTCTTTTGCAGGGTACATCACTTGTATTGGTGTGATAATGTTGTTTTTTGTGTATTACACTATGCTTAAAGATGATTTTAGGATACACCATGAACAAAAACAAACAGAGCTACAACAATATATTACCGAAACTACTAAGACTTTAATTGAACTAAACGACATTGCAAAACTTTCTAAAAATATAAAAAGTTTATTAAAACGCAATACAAACGCTAGTAAAATTATTGTTTTTTTTATTGAAAAAGATAAATATGTAAATTATGGAGATTCTAATCGTCAGGCTATTCCAGATACTCATCTATTAATTGAAATTTTAACCTCACAGCATAAAAAAATTCATACGCAAGAAGTCAAAAAATGGGCACAAGAAATTAAAACTAAAACTTTTACAGAACTTAATATCTACTTAAATCAAAACGATTTAGAGTATATTATCCCTTTATTTTTTGGGGGCTTAATTGGTTTTATTGGGGTTGGTTATAAAATAGATAAAAGTCAATATCAGTGCATTGATATTCAGATATTTGATTTAGTAAGTTACAGTGCTTCAATTGCTTTACAAAATATTTTACTTTTAACAAGCAGTATTAAAGATGATTTAACGGGGCTCTATAATAAAAATTTTTTTGATAAAAAATTAAAAGAACAAATAAGTTTGAGTTTACAGGATAAAAGTTTGTTCACTTTAATATTTTTAGACATTGATAATTTCCACAAGTTAAACGAAATTTTAGGACACCCTAAATGTGATGAAAAATTAAGGCAATTTGCTTCATTAGCAAAAGATCATTTTAGAATTAATGATATTATTGCTAGATGGGGTGGTGAAGAGTTTGCGATTATTTTACCGCAAACAAGCTTAGATAATACAAACAATGTTGCTTTAAAATTTCTTAAACTTATTGAGGAAGAGGTGGAAATTACAGCAAGCTGTGGTTTATCCTTTTTTGATGGAAGAGATAAAAAATATCATACACAAACTCTTGAACACTTGGAAAAACTTATAACTCAAAAAGCGGATAGCAATATGTATAAAGCTAAAAAAAATGGAAAAAATAGGGTGTTTTATTGAGGTTAAATTTTAAAAAAAAACACGACATATACATTCCTTCTCCAAAGGAACAACAAAAAAAATAATAAATTTGATAATTATTATTATTTTTCTTTCCTATTAACGCACAATATTTTTTTTGTAACTTTTTTTCCAAAAAAAGTTAATTCGCGTATTAATTATGCCAATATCTCTCCCTTTTTGATTTTCAAGCTAAAGTCTACTTTATAATAGATATATTTTTTAATAATATATAAGATAATAAGTTGAATTAAGTATTTAGTATATTTATTTTAAAAAGGTTTTATTATTAAAAAATATTCCCTTTTATAAAATATTGTTTCTTGATAATAATTGGATTATTAAAAGATAGTTACCGAGGGTTTTATCGTGAATAAATTTGATACAATAGTAATAGGTGCAGGTCATGCAGGCTGTGAAGCAGCCTTAGTTTCTGCTCGGATGGGTAAGCTGACAGCATTATTTACAATGAATTTAGATACCATTGCCCAGCTTTCCTGTAATCCTGCCATGGGTGGTGTTGCAAAAGGACAGATCATTCGAGAGGTTGATGCTCTTGGCGGAGAAATTGGGAAAAATACGGACAAATCAATGATATCATTTAATATGATTAATATTAGTAAGGGGCCTGCTGTTCATTCGCCACGCGCACAATGCGATAAACACGCTTATCATCGCCATATGAAAGTAGTTTTAGAACGCCAAAAAAACTTGGTTATTAAGCAAGATGAAATCGTTGAACTTAAAGTAGAAGGTGGTACGGTTTGTGGTGTTGTTACGAGAAATGGTCTTTTTTATGAGAGTAAAGCTGTGATCTTAACAGCAGGAACATTTTTACATGGTAAAATTTTTATTGGGAAAACAGTTTTTGAAGCGGGGCGAAGCGGTGAGTTTCCCTCGAATGAATTGGCTAAGAACATTACAAAGCTTGGGTTTAAAACTTCAAGACTAAAAACAGGTACACCCTTCCGTGTTTTAGGTTCTTCTATTAATAAAAATGAGTTGGAGGTTCATAGTGGCGATGCTAAAATTTATCCATTTTCTTTAAGCACAGATAAACGCTCTTTAAAAAATAAAGGCGAATGTTTTATTACCTATACCAATGTAAAAACACATCAACTGATTAAAGCCAATATAGAAAAATCACCTCTTTATTCTGGTAAGATTACAGGAATAGGACCGCGTTATTGCCCCTCTATTGAAGATAAAGTTATCAAGTTTGAACATATGTTGAGGCATCAAATTTTTTTAGAACCAGAATCACTGGACTCAGATGAGATTTACTGTAATGGTATTTCATCAAGCCTGCCTGAGGATGTGCAGACTGACTTTTTGCGTACGATCAAAGGTCTTGAAGATGCTATTATTATGCGTGTGGGCTATGCGATTGAATATGATTTTTATCAGCCAACTCAGCTTAAAGCAACACTGGAAACAAAGTTGATATCTGGGCTTTATTTTGCAGGGCAGGTCAATGGGACTACAGGGTATGAGGAAGCGGCAGCACAGGGTTTTATGGCAGGGATTAATGCCATTTTAAAGATAGAGGAGAAAGCCCCCTTTATTTTAAAGCGTAGCGAGGCTTATATTGGAGTTTTAATTGATGATCTTGTGACAAAAGGTGTGCTTGATCCTTATCGGATGTTTACATCGCGTGCAGAGTATCGTTTGCTTTTAAGAAATGATAATGTGGATGAGCGGTTATTTCACTATGGTGCTGGTTTTGGGTTAATAGATCAGGGGCTTTATCAAAGTTATTTGGATTACCGTAAAACTTTAGATAATATTAAAATTATATTAGAAAAAAATAATCAAGCTCAAAAAATTCGCCAAGATGCTGATTATGTCGGTTGGGTGGAAATGATAGATAAGGACTTGTTTAGCCCCATAGCTGAAGATAGCTATTGGGATTTGGATTGTCTTATTCGTAATACAAACATTGAGATAAAATATGCAGGATATATTAAAAGGCAGATCGCTGATGTCTTACGGATGGAAAAACTTGAAAATAGAAAGATTCCTGAGGATATAGATTATGATCAGTTGGGGAGTTTGTTAACAGAGACTAAGGCAAAGCTTAAAGAAATTAAACCACGAACCATTGGTCAGGCAACTAGAATTTCTGGTGTTAATCCAAGCGATATTTCTCTTATAAATATTTGGCTTGAAAAAAAGAGACGAGAATAGCTGTTCTCTATGAGGATAGGTGTTGCACAGAATAATGTTTCATGTGAAACATTATTCTGTGCAACACTTGTATTTGTATTGTTGGTGTTTAATGATAAGGTATATTAGGGGTTTCTTTCTGGGAAACAGAAAGGTAGTGAGGATGCTAGTTAATAGCAATTTTGAAAGGGTGGAGTATGGATTTTGACTATAGAGATAATTTAAAATCACTTAATATGGCTCTATTAGATAATGATAAAATAGTTAAAATAATTGGGTATATAGATTTTTTAAAAAATGAGAATGAGAAGAAAAATCTTATTTCACGCAAGGCGAATGATCAGGATATTTTTAGGTTTATTGGGAGTTCCTTGGTTTTTGCTAAATATATTGCAGATTTTAATGTTGCTAAAGTTTTAGATATTGGTAGTGGTGCAGGTTTTCCTGCTGTTATTTGTGCTATTTGTTTGCCAGAGGTTTGTTTTTCTGTTATGGATTCAACGCAGAAGAAAATTGATTTTTTATATGATGTTGCAAGCCATTTAGGTTTAGGGAATATTGAGTGTTTCTGGGGGCGTATTGAGGATTTCGGAGGTGCTAAAGGATTAAAAGAAGATTTCGATATTTGTACTGCAATGGCCGTAGGGGGAATTGAGCTAACAACTGGATATGCTTTTCCTTTTTTGAGAAAAGGTGGGGTATTTTTGACAATTAAATCATATAATCAAGAAAAAGAATTTGAAGAGGCAATGAAATTTGTAGCAAGTAAGAGTTTAGAAATGCAGATCAAGAAAGAAGAAGAAGTTGAGAGTTTTTTACTGGTTATTTCTTGAGGGTAGTTTGTGTTTTGGGGTTGATAGAATTTTTTGTAGTGTTTTTGTGGGAGCTCTATTAATGCTACTTAATAATTGAAAGGTTTGAGAATAATGCTTAAAAAAATATTGATAATGTTTTTTTTGTCTTTTTCTTTGCTTCTTTCCGAGGATAAAGGTTGGGATGGTTTTGAAGATCCAGGGTTCGGTAATTTTTCTTTTTTGACGACTTCATGGGGAGAGCTTGATTTTTTTGATTCATGGCAGATACTTTCAACATTCTATTTTGATGTTTATTATTATAATGAAGTTGTTGTTCAAGATGTTGTTGATTATGGCGATCAGGTTTATGATATGATAATAGAAGATTTTGGTTGGCTCTACTTTTCTATGCCAAAAAGAGTCTCTATCTATATCTATAGAAATGCAGCAGAGTATGCTCGAAAGACTGATATGAGTCAATGGGCAGGAGGGCATGCTGACCTTAAGCAAAATGCTATTTATAGCTATGAACAAAAGAATATTTTTGCGAATGTTATTGTGCATGAGTTAACACACCTGGTGTTTGATGCTTATATGGGGTATCCTCGCTGTATGGCAATTAATTGGCTGCATGAAGGCGTAGCTATTTATGAAGAGAAAAAGGTGTTGAATAAGGTGTGGAAATTAAAGTACTTAAAAGATCTTGATAAACAGGGTGAACTTATTTCGATTAGAGATCTTTTTAAAACACATATAGGTCTGCAAGAAACATCACAAAAAGTAGGTCTTTGGTATTTTGAAGTAGGGACACTTATTGCTTATCTTCGAACTCTAGATAAAGATGGGTTTCGGATTTTTACTCAAAATTTAAAAAATTATAATAATATAGTTGAAGCTTTAAAAATGACCTATCCATGGGGATTTAAGGGTATCGATGATTTAGAAAAAGGTTGGAAAAATTGGCTGTATCAAAAGGGTGATACTATTTGATAATAGGAGTAAAGTTTATATTAAAGATCTTTAATATAGTATTTTAAAATTTTTATTTTTTTGTGTTTGCTTGGGGAGTGTCGCTAATTTCTATAGACAGTAAAGGTCGTTTGTAGCTATAATCAAAAGAATATCGATTGCTTGCATACTATTTTTTATAAGAAAAAGGTTTAAACTAATGAGTCTTAGTTTAAAAGTAATAATAAGGAAAATGGTTTAAATGGAAGAGATGAAAACGAATATATATGAAGATAAAAAATTAGCGGCTAAAATGATTGTTCGCTTGAAAAAGCATTATAATGACTCAAAAACTGCCTTAAAATGGTCGAATCCATTTGAGTTGCTAATCGCCACGATGCTTTCCGCTCAATGTACCGATGATAGAGTTAATCTTGTTACGCCTAGTCTGTTTAGAAAATATCCAACTCCTAAATCTTTTGCTAAAGCTTTAGAGTCAGAGGTCAGAGAACTTATTAAAAGCTGTGGTTTATATAAAACAAAAGCAAAGAGCATTATTACAAGTAGTCAGCTTATTGAAAATAAATTTAATGGGCAAGTTCCTGATTCTATGGAAAATTTGTTGTTGTTGCGTGGGGTTGCGCGTAAAACAGCGAATATAATTCTTTCCTCATGTTTTAAAAAAGCAGAAGGGATTGCCGTGGATACTCATGTTGCACGCCTTGCAAAACGGTTTTTCTTTTCCCTTAAAGAAGAGCCGAATAAAATTGAGCAGGATTTGATGGATGTTTTTGATAAAAAAGACTGGCTTAAGGTTAATTATATGTTAGTCGAGCATGGCAGACATATTTGTAAAGCTATCAAACCTGAATGCGCGCAATGTTTTTTAAGAGATTGTTGTCCTTCGTTTAATGCCGTTCAGCAAAAAAGACCATTTGTTACTGTTAAATATGCCCAGAGCTTAGATGGGAAAATTGCTGCAAAGAGTAGTGATTCAAAGTGGATTTCCAATGATGATGCACGAGTATTTGCACATAGGTTGCGTGTTGACAATGATGCAATATTGATTGGAATTAATACCGCCATAAATGATGATCCATTGTTGGATGTGCGGTTGGTGCAAGGGAGAAATCCAGTACGCGTTATTTTGGATTCAAATTTGAAAATTTCTGTAAACTCAAAAATTGTTAAAACGGCTAAAGAGATTCCAACCATTATCTTCACTAAGTCAAAAGATCAAGCTAAAATAAAAAAATTGAAGTATATAGATGTCTTTCCTTTAAAAGGATTACAAGATACTTTGGAAGTGTTAGCTAAAAAAAAGATAAAGAGATTGCTTGTAGAAGGAGGTGGAGAAGTTATTTCTAGCTTTATGCGTGAAAAACTAGTTGATACGATATTTGTTGTGGTCGCCCCTATTTTTATTGGCAATGACGGCATCCCAGCTATTGGTAATTTGAATGTTACTAAAGTTAAAGCCTCCATTAAATTAAATAAAGTGAACGAGTATAGTTTTGCTGATAATAGTTTGTTTAGGCTGAATTTGAGATGAAATATAGGTTGAGAGTTACTTATTTATTAGGGGGATACACTTAATCAAGAGACGATTATTCATGCTTTAAATTTTTATTTTTAAATATTTTTTATTAGGTGTTTGTAAAGTGTTTATTTTATAATGAGTATTAACTTCCAAAATAGGAGGTAAAATAATTTAAAAAGCTTAAAGGATAAAAAAATATGAATATCAGAAATAAACTTGATAAGTTAAAGTTATTTCATAGAGGAGGAGATACAAGCTCTTACTCCCTTTGTATTAAAAGAACTAGCTTTGCGATATTTATCGCTTTTTTAACAGTTAGTATGAACAGTTTTTCCTATGCTAATGAAACCATTCCAGCCTTAGAAAAAACGAATCTTATCTTGCCTGACCTTGCAGGGAAAACTGTTG
>JAAEPJ010000045.1 GCA_024222485.1 bacterium
ACTTCATTCCCCTATTGGCAGTGTATGGGGTTCCTACCCCCTGGCGTAACTTTCGTTCTAGGGGTAATCTCGCTTGAAGACTAAAATTAGTCAAAGGTTTGGCCCAAATGCTACCTTTTCAGACAAAAACGGGTGAAATATTCAAAAAACTCTAGCTTTTATCGCTTTTTCGTCGATTTACTTCATTCCCCTATCGGCAGTGTATGGGGTTCCTTCCCCCTGGCGTAACTTTTGTTCTAGGGGTAATCTCGCTTGGAGACTAAAATTAGTCAAAGGTTTGGCCCAAATGCTACCTTTTAAGACAAAAATGGGTGAAATATTCCAAAAACTCTAGCTTTTATCGTTACTTCGTCGATTGACTTCATCCCCCAATTGGCAGTGTATGGGATACCTACCCCCTGGCGTAACTTTCGTTCTAGGGGTAATCTCGCTTGGAGACTAAAATTAGTCAAAGGTTTGGCCAAAATGCTACCTTTTCAGACAAAAACGGGTGAAATATTCCAAAAACTCTAGCTTTTATCGCTATTTCGTCGATCGACTTCATTCCCCTATGGGCAGTATATGGGGTTCCTACCCCCTGGCGTAACATTCGTGCTAGGGGTAATCTCGCTTGGAGACTAAAATTAGTGAAAGGCTTGGCCCAAATGCTACCTTTTCAGACAA
>JAAEPJ010000046.1 GCA_024222485.1 bacterium
CATTTTTCCAGCATTTGGCTGTACAATATGCAATAGGCCTTGAGGACCCATGGTTAGTACTGCCCCTCTGGCCAAGAGGTTTGATACTTTTCTAGTGCATTGATGGCCCCAGTTCCATGCCAGTGAGAGATTGTTGTTTATTTTCGAAAATCGTGCCTTCGAAACTTCTCCCAGCCTCGCTGCACACATGATAAGATGCTAGGCTGAATGACTTTGAGCAACTGAACGGTTTTTAGTCTGCGTTTCTTTTATTTGATTCAGTTCATTTAATGATGACATCAAATTGATCGAGAATATTCTACTCTGCTGCCAATTGAATTTCTGCTTGATTGGCTGGGTTTGGAGGCTGGATTGATGTGACGTCGCTAGTGGTTGGCCAAGAGCTGGATTAATCTGACGTCCGTTAACCAAGAGATGAGTGGAGTTGAATTAGTTGATTAAACAGGGGACTAGCGCGAACGCAGGTCCCCACTACCAAAAATTGTACAGTCGAGCTACCAACGTTTGTGGTAATCGCAGGGGTCAGCCCAACCGGTCTGCAATGGAAGGGCCTCACCCTGGAAGAAACTCCTTGTTGATCAAGTTGTCTTCCCCG
>JAAEPJ010000047.1 GCA_024222485.1 bacterium
GTATTGGGTTATTTCTATAGCTAACCCTAATAGAATTAATATGGGTTCTGTAACATTGCCTGTAGGTACACAAATTAGAATCCCAACTAACATAGTAAGTATAGTAGATGAGTACAACTTATTAAATAAATAAAGTTATGAATATATTAGGGGAACCATTTGATTCTTGGGTTAAGGAACAAGTAGAAGTAAGACAAAAATCTCTTGGAAAGTTTGGTAATATCCCAGAAAATGATTTACTTGCATATAACACAAAAGCACCATTTTTAAGATTAGCTAGTTCTATTGATTTAACTAATAAGGGCTCTGAAGGAAATATATTAGATAACTCTGTATTAAAAAAACTAATAGCTGCAGGATTTAGAGAAGAGGAAATATCTGGTGATCAACTATCAAAAAATTGTATTTTACAAGGAGGAGTAATAGATGAAGAATCTCAAAAATTAAAAGCAGGATTAAATAATAATAATGATATATTTAATGGAGCTTATGGTTGGGGAGGAATTGAAGAAAGAGGATTTGTTCCCATGCCTGGTATTACAAATGCTGATATTACTTATTATGACAATGGTACTTTAAGTAGAACTACAATAGAAATAAGATGTTTTTCTAAAAAACAATTTGCCTTAATTGATACTCTATTCCTCAGACCTGGTTATACTTTATTATTAGAGTTTGGCCACTCAGTGTATTTAGATCGTAATGGAGAATTACAAAACATGGATAGTTTCTTAACACCGCCCATGTCATCAATTCTTAATGGTACATCTACTCCCCCTCAAATTATAAACCAAATAGCAGGTTATAGAAAACTAACACAAGGTAATTATGAAGCTGTTTTAGGTCAAATAAGCAAATTCCAATGGCAATTCAATCCAGATGGAAGTTATAGTTGTATTGTTCAGTTAACAGCCATAGGTGATGTTTTTTCATCCTTAAAAGCTAACATATCATTAACAAATTCAAAAGCTTCTAATCCTATAAAGGTAATAGATTCATCATCAACAACAGAACCAACCCCCACAGTAGATTCTCCAAGTAGTGAGGATGATGTGAATAATGTTTTAGCTTCTAATCAAAGTAAATCTGTAATTGATACTTGGCTTTTTGAATTATACCAATCATCATATAGGAGTATGCCTAATGAGAATGTAGTTATGGATGTTACATTACCTATCTTTAGAAGTTTTAAATTACCCGAAAAGGATAAAATATTTAAAAAAGGGATGCTATATAGAACCAACCTTGAAGGTGATGTTGGTAGTCAATCAAATCCTAGGGTTTACATAAAATATGGAGTTCTTTTAGCTTGGATTCAATCAAATTTATTTTTATATAATAAAGAAACTGGGGAATCTAATTTTGAGTTTGATTTTAATTTTGATAATCTAGTTGAAGATAAGAATTATATACTAAACATCCCAGGCCAAATTTCAACAAACCCTTTAAATGTATTAATCCCTTATAATAATTTTACTTTTAAAACCAGTAATAATAGTGCTATTGAATATATAAAAACACCTATATTAGATGTATTATCAACTTGTGGTTTCTCCACTAATGATAGTCCATTCTTAGGAAAGATAGCAAATCTTTATGTATCTATTAATTTATTAAGTGATATTTTAACAAGTATAAACCCAGATGAAGATGGGACAATTATATTATCTGATTTCCTTGGACTTATTAACAAAAGTATAATTTCTTCAATGGGAAATATAAATGATTTTAACTTTAAAATATCTCAAGATGGGGTTAAGATTAAACTTATGGAGTTAATCCCTCAAAGATTTGTAGATGAACCTGTAGGATATACCAAATTAAATGTTTATGGGGTAAAACCTGGGATAGAAGGTAGTTTTGTAAGAGATATAAATCTAAATGCTGAAATACCTAATGATTTTGCTACTATGGTATCCATAGGAGCCCAATCCAATAGTAATCAGGTAGGGGGTAATGCTTTATCATTTTCAAATTATAATGCTGGGTTGATAGATAGAGTAAACCCATCAAGAGTTTCTTCACCTGATTTAGAAGATAAAAAAACTGATAAAGATGAGGTTTCAAAACCAGACCAAGTAGATAGAATTATAAGAGCTATGGCTCCTATTTTTGTTAATTTTTATGAAAAGAGTATTTTTAATAATCAGGATATAGAATCATATAATACAAATATGACTCAAGCTTTAAAGTTAGCCTTAGGGTTATACACTGATGGTATGGGTAGATCAGCACCCCAATTACCAGCACCCTTTTTCTTACCCTTTAATCTATCCCTTACATTAGATGGTATTAGTGGTCCTATATTATATCAAAAGTTTTTAATGACCGATGAAATTCTACCCCCATCATATGAGAAAGATGGAGTAGCTTTAACATTAACAGCTATAAACCATAGTATTAATACTAGTGGGTGGATAACCAAATATGAAACCCTGTCAGTCCCTCAATTTAGACCCTTAGGAGACATAATTCCACCTGCTGCTATATCTAATGAGGTTGATTTTTACCAACCTGAAAATTTACCCCCAGAAGAATCTTCAATACCACCAGAAGACCTTGTTGATAGAGTAAAAACAAGAATTAAAATTACTAGATTTTTTGGAATGAATGTAGATGGTGGGAATAATGGAGGAAGAACTCAAGGGTATATGGACGTACTTGATGAAGATGAAAGCACAGTATTATTTACTTTAGCAACTACCGAACTTCCTTGGTTAGGTAATCAAAATGGTATTAGTTGTATCCCATCAGGTAAATTTTTAGTGAAATCCCATGTAAGACCTTCACCTAAACCTAATAACAGTAAATGTTTTTGGGTAATAGGAAATGAAGAAGGTGACTATAAAGATTTTAAAATTGTAGGTAATGGGTTTGAGAGAACATCAATACTAATTCATGATGGTCCTAGAGCTAAAGGATGGTTGCAAGGGTGTATAGCTCCTGGTTTTAAATTTAATGAACAGCAAGTATGGCTTGCTAATGATGTTAAAGGAACAGGAACTGGAACTATATATCCAAACCCCGCAAAAAATGAATCAATATCTGCAATGAAAAGACTAATTGATGTTTTATGGAGTAATGATTCCGATCCTGAAAAATCTCATTTTAAAATGGAAATTAATAATATTAGAGGTGTAGCAGATGGTGAATTATTTTCCCCTGCTCCAAATGGATCCTTTAAACAAGACTCTATTGATTTAGCTAAAAACAAAGGATTACTCCCTAACCCAGCTAATATTTCCAGTTCTGATAAAACTAATCAAAACGAAATATCTAAGCAAAGACAAAAGAAAAAAGAATTAGCAGAAAAAGAACGTAAATTTAATGGATAAATAATGGCATATATTCCTAAAAATAAAATAAAAACCAACCTCTACAC
>JAAEPJ010000048.1 GCA_024222485.1 bacterium
CCGTTTTAGATTGAGCCTTAATTTGATAACCTATAATTTCTTTGGAATACCAGTCGATCACAATAACCAAATAAAGCCAGCCAAAAGGAGATATCATAATTTTTGTCATGTCTATTCCCCAGTATTGATTCGCATAAGAGACAACAGGTTTTGACCTATTAGAATATCTTTTAGCTCTAAGGTTTTGATTTTTTTTAACTAATAAATTATTTTCTTTTAAAAGACGATAAACTCTTTTTTTATTCACTTTAAAATTTTTTCTAAAATTTAAATAAGCCCAAACACGACGAATACCCCAAAAAGGATGATCGGCTTTTATTTATTTAATTTCTTGTAAGATAAACGCATTCCTATTTGTTACAGAAAGAGATTTTTTTATTTCAAAAACAGGAAAACTCCCTAACTGACCAATTGCCTTTTTTACAATTTCCACATCAGTATCATTTTCAGTTTTATTGACTATAACAATAATATTTTTATTATATTTTTGAATTTCTAAAATTGAATTTATTAAAACCTGAATATCTGATATTTCTGGAATTGTAGGGACAAGAACATAATCACTTTGCTTCAAAGCTTCTATAACTCTACTATCTATATATCCCCCAAAATCAAAAACAATCCCTTGATTTTTATAAAAAGGAATAACTTCATTTTTCTTTAATTGTAATAATTTATCTTCATTAAAAATTAAATCAAGAGTTGTATATGGTTCATTTGTAATAATTGGAAGATTTAATCTCATAGCGATTTCTGCTGAAATACTAGTCTTTCCATCTCCACCTTTAATTGTCCAAACAATAAATTTTTTATCCATATATAATTTATATAAAATATACAATATATTAATTTCTTAATTCTCTTGCAACATTGCTTTTGCAATATTTTTTTTATAATTAGATAATTGCTTTTTTAATAATTTAATTTGTTTATTTATCATATCTTCTGATTTTTTATATTCATTTAATGAAAATTCTAAAATTGTTCCTTTTAACCAATTTTGTACTATTTCTACATCACTTAAATTTTCACTAATAATTTTATCTGTTATTCCACTTAAAATATTTAACCTATGTTTACAATACAGCCTATTTTCTGCAGCAGGACAATTACAATATGCATTTAAAATATTTGAAGAACATTTAATAAATTTAACTTCATATTGGTTTATTGTAGAACCTTGAACTAAAAATTTAATTTCCATTATTTTTTATCTCCTTTATACTGAAATATATATAAGCACTAAAAATTATTTTTTTTAATTTAAAAAGGTACTTTAACCTTTTAATTTTGAATTGGGGGGATTTGTAACGCCCAAGCCTTTTATACTGATACCTATAAAAAAATGGTTCGGGTAAACATTCAATTTGTAAAATTCTATATCGAAAAATAAAAGGTTGATTTGTTTTGTTTTTAAGCGTTTTGTGTTGCGTTTAGCAAAACACAAAAAACGCTTTAATTAATATATATTAATTATATTAATTATATACCCTTTTTTCTCGACTGAGATTTAACCAGATCGACCCCCCTTTTTAACTGTAATGTACCCCTTTTAGTCAAGAAAAAAATGTTGGTTTATTTTTTCATAACAAATTCCATCAGATTGAGCCAAAAGAATAGGAATAGATAAAACATAATCTTTATTTTTATGTGCTTTAAATGTTGCTAAAAATATTGATTTTCTATTTGGAAATTTTTCAATTAAACTTTTTTCTATTGCATCTAAGCGTTCTTCAAAATATATAATTAAAGCATTTTCAGCTTGTTCAATATTGCCATTTTTAATTTCATTATGAAATTTTTGTAAATATGTTAAAGGCATTTCAATATCTAGAAACCAACCTTTTTCTCCTAATGTTAATACTGCTTTTTTTGTTTTTTCAAGGAGGCTATCCATATCTAGGCTATCCATATCTTTAGATAATTTAATTAAAGCAGGAGTAATTGTATTAATAAATTTATTTGTAAATTCAATATAGGGTTTTGAAATATCTGTTAGTAGTTTTTCTAATAAATGTACTGTTTGAGATAAATTATGTTGTAATTCTACAATAGGTTTTAAAAAAGCTATTATTTCTTCAGCTATTTGATCTATTTCCTGTCTGATTTCTTCTATGTTTTTACAGTTCTTTGGTTCTAGCATTAAAATACACCTCATTTTTTAAGGCAGAAAATAGTTTTGTAATTGCGAAATCATTGATTTCGTTTTGTTAAAACAAAAATAACAGGCAATATCTGTTGTTTTTAAATATTAGTCATAATATTTTTTAATTCACCAATCACTGATTGTTATTTCTATAGCAATAAATTTACTATCACTTTAATTATTAAATCTTTCTCCTCTCTTTTGCTTGATGCAGTCATTAATGTTAAAGCTACAAGAGAATTATTATCTATATGTTTATCTCCATTATCTTTAAATAATATTTTATTTTGCTCTAAAAAATAAATGAATAGTGCTGCTGCAATTCTTTTGTTACCATCAATAAAGCTATGGTTTTTAATTACAAAATATAAAAGATGAGCTGCTTTTTCTTCTACACTTGGATATACATCTTTCCCACCAAAAGTTTGATATATTGTAGATATGGAGCTTTTAAAACTTTCATCTTTTTCTTTCCCAACTAAGTCTGAATCATTAAATTTTTGTTTCATAGCTTTCATGATTTCTTTAGCTTTGTCATAAGTTAAAATAAAATCATATTTTTTTATGCTAGCTTCTTTTGGGATAGTTAATTTTTCATGATCATAATTATCCAAAATATTTAAAGCTCTAGTATATTCTGTTATTACTTGGACCAGCCCTTTCCCTTCGTCTCCCATGTTGGATTCTGCAATGGTAGTATTTAATAAACTGATTGTTTTTTGCATTTCTTGATATTTATATTCTGCTAATTTTAGTCTGTTTTCATTAATGGTATACCCTTGTACTAAATGTTGTTTAATAAGACCCGTTGACCATTGTCTGAATCGAGTTGCAATATGTGATTTAATACGATAACCAATAGGGATAATCATATCTAAGTTATAATATTTAGTATTTCTTTGGACCTGACGTTTCCCTTCTGATTGAACTTGTAAGAAATCCTTACATGTTGCTTTTTCCGCGACTTCTTTTTCTTTATAAATATTTTTAATATGTTGTGTAATATTTTGAGAAGTAGTTTGAAATAAGTCTGCTAATTGAGCTTGTGTTAACCAAACAGTTTCATCCTCAAACCTTACATCAATTTTAGTTTTGCCACTTTTTGTCTGATAAATTAAAAATTTAGATTTAGAAGAATCTTGTAGCATATATTTTAGTTCCTTATTTCAACTATACTTTTATTGCTAATATTTCATTCCCACCTTTGACAAATTCATAAGGTGATTTTTCTATTATTATTTCTTTTGCTTTAATATCATTATCACTTAATATTTTCTCTATAAAAGACGATTTTTTATATTCTAAATTTACTAGAGGGAAAATTCTAACCTCTTTAGATGTTATCCTTATTAATTCTAAAATACTTTGTTTATGAAATTCATAATCTAAATGACTGTTATACATAAACAATAAATGAAAAACTAAAGATATACTAAAAGTGTTATCTTTGAAACCTGTTTGCGGCAGTGTCTCAGTTACATATTTTCCATATTCATGATGATTAAAGTCATTAATAAAAATTTCATAAGTCTTTTTATGATAATTTTTTAGCTCTTTTATATTGCTAAAAAACTTCCAAACATATTTATCCTTAACATTTTCTAACTTAGAACAAATTAAACTTAAATCAGCTTTGCATTTATCTTCTAATGTTTTAATGTCAAAATTATAAATCTTATCAGAATTAATAATGTTGAATCCCATTTTATTAGCTTCAATACCAAAAGAACTTACACCTGCTCCCATATCTAATATTTTTTCTTTTTCTAAGTCTATTTCAAATAAATTAAACATTTAATTATATTCTTCAAATCTTCGACCTATTAAAATAACATCATCTAGTTTTAAGTTAAAATTCATATATTTTTCTTTTTTTTAAAATTAATCTCTAGATCATACCCCAATTCTTATATTCAGTGTTTAAACTATCAACATATCCTTTATTATCAATGCTTTTTTGAGGTTCTAACCTTAAATGTAGGTCTCTAACTTCTGGAGCAACTTTTTTTAACATTTCAAAAACAGGATTTAGTTTTATCGATAATACCTTATTTTTAAGTAAAAGGTTCGAACCTAATAACGACAGTATTTTTCCTTTTGTCTTTAAATCTCCATTTTCAAACCTCTCTTTTGCTTTTTCTGCAAACTCAAGTAATTTTTCTGCTTCATCAATCCAAGTAAAAACTCTATTATTTGTATCATTTAATAATTCTTCATATTTCGATTTTTCTTCTTTCAGTTTATTCTTTTGATAACTATATTCTTCTGCTTCTATTTCTTCATTTAATCTCATATTAAAAAGTGTATCTATTTTATTTGTACAGGCTTTTAGTGCTTTTTGATAAGATATAATAATTTTATTTCTACTTTCTTGTTCTTCTTCATGCTCTTCTTTTAAATACTTTATAGCCCAATTATGAAATTCTTGAGGAATAGTGATATTATCCAAAACATCTACAATTTGTTTTTCTAACTTTTCTTCTCTAATTGTTTTTTGTGTGCATTTAGGATTGATTCTTTTTGTACACCTGTAATAAGTGTAGTGATGAATATTTCCATTTTTCTGCTTTTTTGTTTTATACTCTGCTGTTATCATCGCTCCACATTCACCACACCTTAAAACACCTCTAAAAGCAAATTCTCTGTCCTTGCCTTTTGGTTTATTTTTCCCAGCAATAATGGCTTGTGCCAAATCATATTCTTTTTTTGTTATCATAGGTTCGTGCTTACCTTCATAAACTATTCCTTGCCAAGTAAAAGAGCCATAATAAAAAGGGTTTTTAAATAATTCATAATAACTGCTACGAGCAAGCTTTTTACCGCTTGAATTTCTTAAACCTATATCATCTGCAATTTTTTTTATTTTTTCAATAGAACAATGTTCTTTTAATAGTATTTGCCATAATTTTTTGATTATAAAAAATCTTTCTTCATCTTTATAAATAGGCTGTAAATCAGGTAAATTATGTTTATTATTTAAATAGCCAATAGGTGCTTTGTGTGGTAACCATCCTTCTTGTACTTTCTGTCTTTGTCCTCGTTTTGTATTTACACTTAAATCTATACTAAATTGATTTGCCATTCCAAATTCAACATTCATCATAATAACATTATCAGTAGGAAAATACCCTTTTTGATATGTTTGAATATGTTTAATTATTCCTTGTTGTAACATCCAATTTATATTACCGCCGTCAATTGGATTTCGTGCTAATCTATATAGTTTTCAACAGATAATACCTTCTGCCTTGCCTTCATGTATCATTTCTAACATTTTATTAAAAACTGGTCTTCCTGGTTTTCTTGCTGATTTTTCTTCTTCTAATATTTGGATAATGTCTAAATTTTGTTTTTTTGCCAAATCTTTAAGTTCTGCAATTTGAGCAGGAATTGAGGCTACTTGCTTGTCTTCTGCTTCTGAAGATTTTCTAACATATAAAAAATATTTAATCATGCTTTAACTTCCTTTTTAATAAATTTTACAAAACAAACCCATTTATATTTAATATTAAAACATCTAAAAAATATAACTTTTTATAAGATCATCTTTTAAAATTGTTTCTACTATATTTTTGATATATTTAATATATTTACCATTAATAATATCTAAATAAGTTTTATTATTCCAATATCTATACTCAGGCATATCTACAAATGCTGGTCACCAGTTACTTTCTTTTATACTTGAAGAAACTAACGATAAATTTTTAAAATGGTCTTTTATTTTATTGATATTATCTATATCTATAACATTAACATTCTTTAGCCTTATTGACCTATTATTTTTCTCATCTAAAGGATACTGTAAACCACATATCATATTTCCTTGCTTTAGGCTTTGAAACTTAAACTTAATACTTAACTTTAAATCACTTTCT
This sequence comes from bacterium, assembly GCA_024222485.1. Taxonomy (GTDB): domain Bacteria; phylum RUG730; class RUG730; order RUG730; family JAAEPJ01; genus JAAEPJ01. The sequence continues at coordinate 6,025 of JAAEPJ010000048.1, forward strand.
ATATTAAAATTAAAAGATCCATATCTTGCAAAGACATTTTTATAAGAATACTTTAATTTATTATCTGTTGCTAACTCTTCTAATTGCGGTTTTAAATATTTATTAACTATTTCTTTTCTTAACTCAAGCATTGATTCTTCTATTAAAAATGCATCCTCTAAATTTTCTTTTTTTATTAATAATTCAACTATCTCTTTTTTATTCAAATTACTCATACTATCTCCTATTAATTGTTTTATTATTACAATATATTGATTAATTGTTTCTCTAACCAAAAGATAGCGACTTGATAAATTAAGACATTGCTCAAGCCAAATAACAATATCTTCTTTATAAGATATTTGTGTATATTCTATTCCTTGATGGCTATTCTCTGTTGCATCCTTTCCGTCAAGTGTCAAATATAATATTTTATAATTATACTTAGAATTTTTACAAAAATCGTGATATCGTTTTAACTGATAATTTTGATCACCAGCATAAATTTTATTTTCTATAACAATTACATTTTTTTCATTATCTTTAATAAAAATATCTATCCTTCCATTTTCTATATATTTTTCAATATCAATTTTTACTTCTTTAATATTAATTTTTTTTATATATTCTTCTTTAATATCTGTATTGTTCACAAGTTGTTCAAAAAAAACTCTTAAAAATTCTTCTTTAAGCCCATGACTGCCTTTTGGATTTAAAAGTTCTCCAATAAAACGAGAGTGTAGCCTTACTTCATCAGATGCAACACACAAAGTATTAAAGATATTGAAATTTGCACCAGTAGCTTCTAATATGTCTTTATTTTTTTTATTTATGATATTAACTTGTCTTAATAAGCTTATCGTACTCAATTATATCCCCCTTACACTCATATTAGTCCTTGCAATTTTTTTAATAGTATAATGTTTTGCATTATTGATTTTTGTATACTCTTTTCATATTTCATAATCTTTTCAATATTTTCAATAGTAGGTAAACTAGAAATTTTCAAACTCAAATCTTCAAATTTTTTATTTTGTTTTTCTAAGCAAAAAACCAGCTTATTTATTATATCTTTTTTTGTTAAACCTTTACTTTTAAAAAGTTTTGTTAAGTTTTCAAAATTAAGGTTTTCATCTTTATAATAATTTAGTTCATCGTTACTTAAAACATCATACTTTATAGATTCAAAAACTAAATATAAATCATCTTCTATATCTGCTTCTAGTCCTGCTCCTGTCCAAGTTGGATTATCAAAATTTACAATTCCTTGATTTAAGCATTCTATATATTTATTATTCCAATTAATATATTTTTTATTATCTTTGATATTTTCTTTAATTTCTTTGTTTGAATCTATATTTTTATAGTAATTATTTAATATGTCTTCAAGATGTTTATTTATACTTCCTGATTCAAACCTTAAAACTCTTTTAAGTCTCCAATAATCAACTGCTATCTTTTCTATAAGTAAATATTCTACTTGTCCTCTTGGTTTTAAATCTTCTACAAGATTACCTAAAATTTCTTGATATTCTTTTTTATTTTCTTTACCTAAACCATTTGAAATTATTAAATCTTTTGCAAATATTCCATGTTTGACTGCATTTTTTGAAACTATTATTTTGCCTTCTTCTGTAACTGCACCGCTTGAAAGTAAGGCATTATTTTTGTTAGCTTCTATTTGTTTTTGTGTTATCATTTTTTATAACATTCCTCCTCTTTTATCTATTCAAATATCTGCTTTCATTGCTAGTAATTGTTTTGATGGTTTGTTGCTACTTAAATATGAATAAAACATACCTGGATTTTTAAGCAAATAATCTAATCTTTTATCATGTGTTTTACTGCTTTCATAAATCAAGTTATAACAATGTCTACATCCAAAATACTTACCATTTCCTAAATATAAAACTCCAACTTTACGATTACACTGTTTACCATTGATAACTAAAGGACATCTAAACCACCAACGCACCCCTCCATAATAACAAGAAGTTGATACAAGTTTCGCTTTATAATCAATTTCACTTTTTTTATCTGTTGTTCTATCTGTTTGAGTATATTGAAATTGTATAAAAGCATTTTCTTTGTTTAAAACATCAACCTTTATGCTTATACTCCCTGTTTTGTTTCCTGAACGACTCCAAGTAACAACTCCTGAATTTAAACCGCAAAAATAATTATGTTTTTTTAAAAATTTAGTTGAAAGACTTTTAGACTCTTCAACTGTCATTCTATTTGAATATGGATATCTTCCCATAAAAAATTTTTCTCCTTCTTTTTTTCCTAAATCAATAAGCAAAATGTCTTATTTTGTTATACTTATAACTTCACTCTCGAATATAGATTTAATTTTATGAACAATTTTTATATCCTCTGAAACTAACTTTTTTATCAAATTTATTTCTTTTTTTAAGTAAAAACTGCCATTTTCAAAGTAAATTGATTCATTTTTAATCTTAAATTTTTCATTTAAAAGCTTTGAAAAATATATTTTATTATTAACAGTCTTATCATTATTTATATTTATTTTTTTAGATAAACTCTTTTTTTCCTGTCCCAAGTGTCCCAAAACATCTTTTATAATAATTTTTGGTTTTAATGAAATATTATGTTCTTCTATGAAAATATATTTACTTTTATATCCTTTATTTTTACTTAATTTATAAATTCTTTGTCTATGTTTTTTCCCTGTTTCTCTAGGATAAACAACACACCCAAATTTACCATCTTTATTTATAAATAAATGGTTTCCTTTTTTATCCTGTCCCATTTCAGCACAAGCAGGACATTTGGCAATAATATTACCATTTTCATTTTTAACATTTTCAAGTTTTGATATATCTAAAATACCTAAAGTATCTAAATTCATAATTTAATCCATTTTAAAAGTAACATTTCTATAGCCTCTTACACTTTTACCATCTCGCTTTAATGAATGTGCTTCTGTTGTTCTAAATAATTCAAGCATTAGTGCTTTGATTTCTTTTACTATAATTGTAATAGGTTTTGCAGTCCAACCTTTATTCGAGCAGTAATTAGCATATTTTTCAATAATTTCATCTTTTGCTAAATCATAACCATCTTTACTCATAACCATGTTATTTAAAAATATTTTTACACTATCACTTTCTGATAAAAGGTCTTCAATAATACTACTTTGTTTATTTGCTAAAATTATATCTCCATAGTTTGCAATATCTTCAAATAAAACTTGCAAACCTTCTAAAGCCCAGTTTAATATTCCGCTTGATTCTTCTTTTAAAATTAAATCAGCAAAATTAGGAATTATTTTTTTAGGTTTAGGTGCTTTAAAGTTAATAATTAAAAGCCTTCTTCTCCAAGCTCCTACATCTCCATCAAGCTTTACTTGTAATTTAGAATTAGAGATTATTAAAATACAATAGTTACCTTTTATATGAAAACTACCATTTCCGCCTTTTTTTTCAGTATCTAAACAGTCTCCGCCTACCAATCCTTTAATAACATAAGCTCCTTTTTCTGAAAAAAATTTGCCTGGAACATCAACACCCATTAAAAGAGTTTTCTTCCTATATCTGTGAGTTTCAAATCTTTCTCCTAGATGTTTTGTCCTTAATTCTGTTACATTATTTAAACCTATTAATTTTTGAACAATATTTGCTAATGTTGACTTTCCTCTTCCTGCTTTACCATCAAGAATTAAAAATCTCTGTATAAGATTATTTCCTAAAAGACATAAACCTATATATTTTTGAAGTAATAAAATATCATCTTCATCTAAAGAAGGTTTTAAAAATTCATTTAAAAATCTTTCACATTTTGCATTTTCTTTAAATAATATTGGAGAAATATTTCTTGAATAAAAAGAAGGTGAAAATTCTACAAAATTTGATTTATTATTTTCATTAAAAGCAATAACTCCATTTGATAAATGTATAATTTTTTTCTTTTCATTAAACACATCTTTTTTTTCTTCTATGCCTTTAAGTTGAGATACTATATTAGATAGTGTTGAATTTGTTCTTTTTTGTTCTAATCCTTTTAAATTATTATCTCTTGACGCTTGAAGTAAATTTTGTGATATTTCTTGTTTAATCATATTTTCTGTCACTTCTTTATATAAGCCAGTTTTTATATCATATCTATAAAATTCTTTTTCATTTGGTTCATAAATCTCAATATTTTTTTCTTTGTGCTTGCCAGCCCAAAAAGACTGATTAATTGAGGTTACATTGTCATTATCATTTAAATAATATGGTTCTCCATACATTTTAACTAACTCATCATATTTTGAATGTGTATTTTTTTCATCTAACAAATTTTCAGGGATATATTCTTTAAGGTGAGTGTATAAGCTATCTTTATCAATTAATCTAATATCAAAGTTATTAATAACCAAATAAGGCTTATTTGTATCAGGATGGATACTGCTAGGAGCTACTACTTGCGAACCTTTTGAAATAATTTCTCCATAGTGAACATTTTGTTTTTGTAAAATAATTTTCTTTTTTATATCATTACAAAAATAGTAAAAATGATAGCCTTTTTTTGTTTGAACTGTAAAAGTATTAGGTAAGATATTTTTTATATTTTCTGCAAATTCTTTATTATCTATATCAATAATAATCAAGTCTGCATAACCGCCCATAACTCCATAATTATTGCCTTGATTAATCCAACTTTGAATTTCAAGATATGAATATGGTTTATTTTGCCAGCCTTTTTCGCATGGTATTTTTGATTTTGCTTTTAGTTTAACAAATGCAAACTTTTCTTTTTGTAATTTTTTGGGTATTTCAATATTAATATCCATTTCAATATAACCTCTCTAATTTAAATGTTATAGACTAGTGTTTTTAAGTCTTGAAGTGCATTTTTAAAGGATGTAATTTTTACATCTCCATCATTAAAAAACTCTTCTATTAATTTTTTTCTATCTTCTCTATCATTAAAGATAAAAACAAATTTATTGCCCTCTCGCTTTTTATCTAAAAATCTCATGCCTTTTGCTTTTAAAAAAGCTGAAAGGTATAAATCACTTGTTTCATAAATTTTTTGTGTGTTTGGCATTTTTTGAATCTCCATATTCTTTATTTTCTACAAATAGAACTTCTTTATATAAACCGATTAAATTTTGTGCATACTCAAGAGCTTCTTTATCAGACAAAGCAATACCATTCTTTTTTAAATATATTTCTTTAAATTCTTTGATTGCTTGTTCTGATAACATTTCAAAATTCCTTTTTTAAGCTCTATAAACAGAAAAAGCCCATATCAAAGGCTTTTATACCTTTAATATAGGCTCATCGTTTTTCGATTTTTCCTATTTACTCTATATCAAAATTAATTTCATGCTTTATTTTTTTACAATAAACTTTCGTTGCTAGAATACCTTATTGCTAAAACATAAAAAATTTTAATAATTACTGAGATTTATTTTTTTTATAAATATGTTTTTTAGTTTCTCTTTCCTCAATACAAGCAATATTGCCATCTTGTACTTTAATAATAAAGTTAATATCACAATAATACTCACTTTTTAAAATTGCTTTTAATTTATTATCAACAATATTAAAAAATCGTTTTTTCATTTCTTGATTTTGTGTCATTTTATTTTTATCTCCATAAACTACAATTCCATTATTCAATCCGCTTATAAACGAACATTGTGAGTAAATTTTTTTACTCTACATATCAAATAAACTTATATTTTCATCTTGTTTTTTCATTAGTCCATAATTAACTAAAGATATTGCTATTGGTTGTATATTTAAATCAAAAAAATCTCTAATATTTTCAGCTATTAACCTTGCAAAATAATTTATATCTAAGCCTAGTTCTTTTTGCATTTCTTTTTCGTTTATTTCTATATTTTCTTTCCCTTCAACTTCTAATAAAGCTTTTTTTAATCTACTTTTAGGAAGTAAAAAATAACTTGCAAACATATTTGCTTGAAGACAAAAATTGTTAGTATTACTGCTTTGTTGTAAATCTCTGTTCAATGTTCTTATTTCTTTTAACTTATTATCTTCTTCACCAAATAAGCTTAATTGTTTTGGATTAGGTGGTAATAAATAACCTATATGATAAAGTCTATGATAAGTTTCGTGAGCTATAGTCCAATTCATTATATTTTGGTCTACAAGTCTATCACTATCATATTTTTCTCTATTTAAAACAATTTTATTATATTGAGTATATCCTGCTAAATCATTGCTTAAGTCTTCAAAACTTACTTCTATATTTTCACTTTCTATCTTTTTTATATGTTGTGGGATAAATTCAGTAATAAAATCATATGTATCTATTTTAGAGTTTAAATCATCTAAATATTTTTTATTATAATGATAAAGCATTCCCATCGCTTCATTTTCTATTGCTGATTTATGTTTAAATTGTGGTTTTATTAAATCATTATTCAACGGTTTTTTTCCTTGTTTCTAATTCTTTTATTAAATCATCAACATCTATATTTCTTTGCTTAAGCCTTCTACACAGTACAGGTATTGATTCATTTTCTGTGATAATTTCTTTTACATCTTCTGCTATTTCAACAGGTTTGCCTTTTTTTGCTAAATCATAAAATTTTTCTATATCTTCTTTATTCTTTAAGTTTAATGCTTCTATCATTTTTTCTAAATGTTCTTTTTTAGGTGCATTCCTTTTGCCTTGTTCTATATCTGATACATAAGAAGGAGCAATTCCAATTATTCTTGCAAACTCTCTAAGAGAAAACTCTTTTTTTATTCTTAGTTGTTTTAAAAATATTCCGAAAGTTTCTTTATTTATATTCATAATTTTAAATCCTCTTTATATGTTCGCTTACATTATAACAATTATAAAATAGCTGTCAAGCAGTTTTTTATAATTTTAGTTATTTTAAATATTTATCTAATATATTTTGTTTTTCTTCTTTTACTTTTGCTAGGTAGTTTTTTGAGTCTTCAATTTCTTTTTCTAAAGGCTCTATTTGTTTTAATATTTTTTGTTGGTCGGAGATAGGGGGGAGGGGGATTTTCAAAGTTTTTACTCTATCTATATTTAAATTATTTACAACAGATCCTTTTGACTTATTTATTAATTGAGCTTGAATTTTATCACTTATCAATATTTGATATAAATAATCTTTGTTTAAACTAATATCAATATCTTTAAAAATAAGCCAACCATCATGAACACACCCATCTATTTTTAATATATACGGTCTACCAGAACTCATAGAGTTAGATAATATAAAGTCTCCTTTACTAACATATCTGGATTTCAAAATTCCTTTTTTTATTATTCTTTGCTTAGTTGATGTTATATATTTATCATCTTCTTTAACATCCCCAATTTTTATCCAATTTATTCCTTCTTTATTTTTTGTTATATAGTTTTGAATTGGTCTTGGAGATGCACCTCTTACAATATTCATTAAATTTTCCAATTTTAATAAATTAAAATTTTTAGCATTTAATGTATTGATAATATTTTTTATATTTTCTTCATTTTCCTTTATTACCTCATTTGCTTTTTCTTCCTGCTGTTCTATTTCTTCAATATCTGAAATGATTTGTTTTTGAATTTCAAGAGGGGGGAGGGGGATTTTAAATTTTAAAAGATTATTCCCGTTTAAATTATTAATATTTTGACTTACAAAAAGATATTTATAATTTTCAAAATATTTTGTATTTAACATAGCAAACAAATATTTATTATCAATAATATTTTGTTTTGTATTTCTTATAACACCACAAAAACCACCAAAGTAAGCATGTTCAAAGTTTTTTTCTATAAAACAAGATTTTCCTAAATGTTTAATGCTTCCACTTGAGGTACAAATAAAAATATCTTCTTTTTTTAAAATTTTATCTTTATTTATTTTAAAATTTTCTTTTAAATATTTTTCTTCTGTTAAATCTATTTTTGTTTTTTCTAAAGAAATATTTGAGGCAGTAAGTATTCTTATATTTGTTTTATTTTTACTTTCATCTTTTGACTTGCTATAAGTAATTCCTTGAACAAACTGCACTTCGTCAATCGAATTTATTTGAGTTAACGCATACTTACTCTCAATTTTAATTTTTTTTTATTATTCAAATTGATTGAATTATCAAAAGTTTTTAAATCAAAAGTCATTAAGTCTGATAATCTTAAATAATCTATATGTTCTTTGAGTGGGTGGCTTTCTAATTGTTTTAAATCCTCTATATCTTTTTCTAAATCTTTGCCTTTAAAATTATTCAAAATATAAGAGTTCATTTTTTCTGTGTCTTCTAAATTTTCAGCATTATATAGCTTGCTTTCAACATTCCCTTCTTCATCTTTATCAATATGAATACCTTCACAGCCTCTACGGTTTGAAAATTCATAACCATAAAATTCTTTTTCTTTTGCTTTATCTTTAGAATCACCTAAAACTATTTTTTGCGGATATGCTGTTAAAAAATAAAATAATTTTTGTTTTTCTACTTTTATAATTTCTTCTTGTGAAAGTCCTTTGTATTCCTTATAAATTTCACTTTGCTTTGCTTTGCTTTGCTTTGCTTTGCTTTGCTTTGCTTTGCTTTGCTTTGCTTTATCTGTAAGTTCATCTTTTAAAATACTTACATAATCATTAAAATTTAAATCTTCATAAACATTTTTAACATAAATTGAAAAAGCATTTTGAATATTATTAACAGTTATATCATTATAATTGCCTAAAAAGTCATTTACATATTTATCTATTTCACTATGAATAAGATTATTTTTTCTTTGCATAAATAAAATAATAGTTTTAGTACCAGTTGCCATAAAAGCATTGCTTCCTAAAGAAACAATAGCTTTTATATCAAAATATTTTAAAAGCAATTCTCGAGTTTTTGTGTAAATCCCTCCATTACTCAAAATTGATATTGGCAAAACAACTCCAGCAACACCATTTTCTTTTAATAACTGTTTTGTTCTTTCAACAAATAAACATTCTATTTCAGAGCTTTTATCTGTTAGATAATTGTATAAATCAAAACATTCATTGCCATCTACTAAATTATTTTTAAAGCCACTAACAGAATAAGGAGGGTTAGCAACTAATATATCAAAAACAGGGTTTTCTTTTTGATTTTCTTCTGTTTTTAAAATATCTTTATATTTTCTATTAGTAAAAGGAGCGAGTCCATCAGTTGACATTACATTTGCATCACCATCACCATTTAAAAAGGAACTTACTTTTGAAGTTTTAACAAGTCTGTAATCTTTTTCTATGCCATAAACATATTTTTTACTCCATAACAAATCTTCTTTTAAAGATTTAAAGTTTTTAACCGCTTGACTTGGGCCTTTAATGTCTTTTTCTTTAATATTTTTAACATAACTATCTATTTCATCCATAATTTCTATTAAAAAATGACCACTTCCACAAGCATAATCTATAACATAAGGTAAAAAATGAATTTCTAAATTATTATTTTTTCTATCTATGATTTCTTTAATGGGAAGGGATTTGCAAATAAATCTTGTTAATGGGATAGGTGTAAAAAACTGACCCGCTTCTTGCTTAATTCCTGTATTTAAAAGCAATTCAAAAAAAACACCTAAATATTGATGTTTTTTAGAATATTTAATTTTAAAATTTTCAAGTAGCTTTACTACTTCTTTTACTATCTCAGCATTTTCTTCAAAAGTTTCTTTATTATAAACTTCTTTAAAAGAAAATTCTTGAGAGCTTCTATAATATCTTAATTCTTTAAATGCTTTTTTTAGTTTTTCATCTGTTCCATCTGTTCTAGCTTTTAATTTTAAAAGATTTTCAAAATCTTCTTCGCTTATGTCAGATAAAATTACATCAATATAATTTTCATTTCCTTTTTTATAAAGAAAATTTAACCGATTAAATAGAATTTCAGAAGTATCATTTTTTTTAACTTGAAACTGTAGCTCTTCTTTGGGAAATCTTATTTTATCATCTTCATCTTGAATTTTACATATGAATAAATTAAAAATTTTGTTAAAAGCATTTGTTTTATCTGAAACTATATGTCTTCTTAATATTTCTGCAAATTGATTAAAGATTGTTCCGCCATCTGATTCTTTTAAATCTTTCAAATCTTCATAAGTTAAACCAATATTTTTAAAATCATAAACATTGATTGTATCTTCAAATATTCCTTTTTTATTAAAAGATTTATCCCAACTATCAAATATTTCTTGTTCATTATCTCCTTTTAAATTTTCGGTATCAATAATTTCACTTATATACTCTAAATTGTTATTTTCAAATTGTGACGCATATAGACAAATAGCTTTAACTTTTTTATCTTGTCGATAGTAGCTTAAAAGGTGTTGCAATAATACCTTTCCTTCCAAGCTCAGCAGTTATTAAATGCTAGCCAATTTGTCCTGTTAATTTAGTATTTAAACCAGTTGCCATAAAATTATACCTTTAACACATTATTTATATTTTTAACGCATCTTTTATTTGCATTGATATTTTGTCAATAATATCAAAATCTTTAACTTCACATTCCCATATTACAAATACATTCCATCCGTTTTTTTTAAGGCACTCTGACACTTCTTTAAATCTATCTATATTTCTTTTAAACTTGCTATCCCAATATTCTGTATTGCTTTTAGGTATTGTTGCTCGTTTACAGTTATGCCTGTGCCAAAAACATCCATGCACAAAAATAACTGCTTTATATTTTGCCAAAACGATATCAGGCTTGCCGATAAGAATTTTAGAATGAAGCCGATATCTAAAACCTAAGGCATGCAGTCTTTTTCTAACTATAAGCTCTGCCTTAGAATCTTTACTTTTAATCTTTGCCATATTTTCACTGCGTTTTTCTACAGTTAAGTGATCCATAACAGCACCTGCTTAAATCAATTATTTAAAAAGGATCTTCTAAAATTTTCATAGCTTCCTATTTCTGCAAAATTAATTTCAAACTTTGAGTTATCAATTTTATCAATCCTTACAGAATCTATACCTAAAAGCTGAAGTCTGGCATAAGTAAGCAGATCGCCTTCTTTAAGATTTAAAATATCTCTTAAAATCCACTTACCAAGTTCTTTATTTGAGAAAGACATTAATGCTTTGCTGTTTTCCTGACAAACTTTTGACTGCATTTCATCATTATTCGGAAGTTTTAACATAAAAGGAGTATCTCTATCAGGAAAAAAATCAGGAAAATTTCTATGAATTTCAATAGGAATAGGAATATAAACCTCATTAGAATGTCTTTTTCTGCCACCAGCATTCCACTGATTCAATCCGCTTTTTTCAAAAACAGTATAATTTCTGCCGTAAAGAGGCAAAAACACTGTCTGTTTTATTCTCTTTTCCTTTTCAAATAAAAACTGATTTTCTCTAAAAAATCTACTTAATTCTTTCAAAGGATTTTCTAAAACTTTCACATCAAAATCGTAAATAATAGGCTCAGATACAAACCTTTTCTGCAGAGTGCTTTTTGATAAAGAAAAAAGGTATTCATTTATTTCATCATCAAAAGCAATGGAGCTTCTCTTTTGAGAGACCTTTTTTATATTGGCAATATCTATTCTATCCATAGATTCTTCAAAAATTTTAAATTTACCAACATCTCTCAAAACACAGTGATATATTGAACTTTCTAAGTTATGAGCTTTTTCAGTAAAATCAATGCGTATATTTCTTAATTCAGCAACTTTTTCAACAAGAGCTTTCGGAGCTAAATCTTTATACAAATATCTGTCTCTGTTAAATTCAGCAACTTTTTCTATTGATCTGTAGTTTTTTGCATGAAATGTTTTAAGACCTATGCCAAGAGTTCCTTTTTTAGCATCAGAAGAAACATCACTTCGAGATAAATCTTCGGCTTCAAAGGCTTCGCAAAAAATCTTTTCTGCTACACGGTAGTATAAATAAGGAATATCAGATTCTGAAAAAAGATTGGATAAACAACCGACTATTTCTAAAAAATCTCTATACTTAGATTTCTGTTCTTTTGTCTGATTGTTAAAAAACATAGCTATTTCTCTAACGCTTTTTTAATGTTTTCCGCAATTCTTTCAACTACAGGAATTGAAACTGAATTGCCGAATTGTTTATATAAATGCGAATCTGCAATTTCAGGAAGTTTATAATTCTTAGGGAAACCTTGAAAATTGGAACATTCTCTAGGCGTTAATTTTCTAATGCCTTTGTCATCAAGGATAATCGGCACATTATGTCCGCCTGTTCCCATATTTGCAGTTAAAGTTGGGCATACACCATTTTTATTTTCTCTTACATATTTTCTCCGCCATTGATAAACAGTGTCTTTTTTAACAACATCATCTTTTAATTTTAAATATAAATCTTTTTTGTTATAGTAATATTTTTCATCAACTTTTTTTTCCAAACAGTCATGAATAGTTTTAGTTAAAGGAATTTTTTTAGGAAATTTAAATTCATTAAAAGCAGACTTATCTAAAAAACCAACAATATAAACTCTTTCTCTGTTTTGAGGCAAATTACCATATTCCATAGTATTTAAAACTTTATCAGTTATTTTATATCCTAATTTTTCAAGTTCGCTGTAAATAACCTTAAGTGTATTGCCTTTATCATGAGTTTTTAAATTTTTCACATTTTCCAATAAAAAAACTTTTGGTTTTCTTTTTTTTAAAATTCTTATAATATCAAAAAATAAATTTCCTCTACCATCTTCATCGTCAAACCCTTGTCTATACCCTGCAATTGAAAAAGGCTGACAAGGAAAGCCTCCTGTTAAAATATGAAATTCAGGTAGATCATTAACTTTAATTTTTGTAATATCTTCAAAATGCATTTCTTTATGCTTTGAAAAATTCAAATCGAATGTTTTTTTGCAATTTGCATCAAAATCATTAGAAAATACGCTTTCAAATCCTGTATTTTCAAACCCAATTTTTATACCGCCAATTCCTGCAAATAAATCGATAAACTTCATAATAATCAACCTTTTTTATTTGTTATTCTCATGTATATATAATTTATATATATACATATTAATTATACTTTTTATATTATTTTTTTCCATTTTTATTTAAATCATTTCCGCATTCACAAAAAAATCTGTTAAACTCATCAAATAATCATAAAGTCGATCAACCACATTTGTTTTTTCACTATTATCCAACAGTCCCTCATAAACTTCCTCTGTTGCTGGGATTGAAATATTAAATGAATCAATACTTAAACTAAGATCACGCTTTCTAATCGTCTCAGTGGCATAAATAAAGCCTCGCACCATAATATCGCCATTATTAACAAACTGCACACTATCAACACGCCCATAAACACCTTTTAAATCAATACCTTTATTGTTTTTGTAATCAAATTTAATTGCCATTTTTTATATTCTCCTTTAAGCTATTTTTAATATACCGTTATCATTCCAAACATCGCCTGCAACCAATCCAGTTGCAGCAGTCGAAAGTCTTTGAATATTAACGGAACTTGTATCACTTGCATTGCCTGCAATACCAATATTGCCTCCACCATTTGCAATATTTACCTTACCATTGTTGCTACTATTCAAACCAAGCATTACACCATCAGCCGTTCTTATTTCTGCGACAGTTGTTGACTCAAATTCTAGTGTATTTGCAAAAACCGCATTACCCCAAGAAAAAAGCTTAAGTTTTGTGCCAACTTTAACCGTTCCATCTTTCAAAACCGTCATAGCATTTGATCTTGTGCTTGAACTTCCGCCATTGCCAATTACAAACAAAGGATCAGTATCAACCCAAGAGCCACTACTTCCCTCTAAAAGATTAAATCTACCGCAAACAAAAGAGGCATAAGCCTGTGCATTTGCTCTATCACCAAACACTGCGGATCTTGTACCATTTGCTTCGCTATAATTACCGCCTGCAAATGAACTTGAAGCATTTGCTTCCGTGTTCCCTCCACATGCAAAAGCCTTAGCTCCGTCTGCTTTAACACTATATCCTGCTGCTATTGCCGACAAACCGTTCGCTTCATTGTAAACACCTAATGAAACCGCATAATCGCCTCTCGCAACCGCACCTAAACCCAAGCCAATAGAATAAAGACCAATATTCTCATCATTCCATTCTGTATAAAGAGTCTTGCCTGCCCTAAATGCACCTTTACTTTTTTTTAAAAAAAATCGATTATCGTGAGCGGTATCGGTGTCATCATCCATTTGAGGCGATCCAAAAACAAAATCTTCTGTAAAACTACCTGAGACCTGTTTAATCACACCATTTTCAATTTTAAAAAGATTTGTGCTGCTTGGAGCTTCTCCTCCGCTTTCTACCACTCTTTTTATATCTCTACCCATTTTAATAACCTCCAAATCAAAGATTTTGTACTCATAAAGCTAGTTTCTGCCGCATCATTTTCAATATAAAACCAACGCCCCTAACGCCCCAGCTTATGATTGATCGACACAGCAAAAAACTAACATGTAAACAACTGCTTTTTCAAGTCATTTAAAATCTTTTTAAATGGCAAAACCTCAACAGTTCCACCGTTGTAATAGTCTCTTGAAATAGCCTCGCTTTTCTCTTCATTATCAAACACAAACGCTTTCTGCTTATCATTGATACTTTCGATCCTTTCCAATCCCTGACCGCTATTAACCAAAAAAGCAGCTAAATACAAATCTGTAGTTTTAAACATTTCTTTTCTCTCCCTTTTTTTCAAAAGTTTTTATTTTTATTATTTTAAATGGACTCAATCTCTATCTCAATCGCATTACTTTTAGCACGATATTTTTTTATATTCATCTCAACAATTTTTCTATCATCAGGAATAATTTTTGCACTAACCAAATTATCCTGCAACGCCTTAACTAAGTTATCAATATCAGATGAAGCAAAGCTTTTTAAATAAAACCTGTAAAAGACTTTAAACTACTCACCATCAACCCTTTTTCTTGGCAGTAAAAACTGTAAATCTTTATCATATTTTTTATATTTTTTATATTTTTCAGTCTTAAAATGCCTGCCTTTCCAGCATTCATTTACAGACAACGGCTTGATCGGCAACCTAATCTTTAACCTCTCCAACACCCTGCTCCTTAAATTGCTTTACTGCTTCTAAAAAAGCCAACTCTTTTGTCATCACATTGTCTCTAATAAACTCAGGCTTACCCTGCAAAAGCTTTTCTTTTTTCTTCAAAATATTAGACTGATCACTTTCACTTAAACCGTTATAAAAACACTTTAAATCCTGTTCCTGAAGCTCATCTTTTTTTCTATCATCTTCCTAAGCTTTTTGCTTAAGCTTCTCCTCTTCTCTTTTCAATTTCTCCAACTTCTTTTTTTCTTCTAACTTCTCATCTTCTGTCATCCCCAGTTCCCAGTTTTCTTTTAGAAATTTCTGCAGATAGCCGATAGGATTTTCTGCCGCAGCAACCTTGATTCGACTTATATTGCAAAGTATTTGCTTAGAGGTAAATTCTCGACATAAAGACTCTGCAACTTTTATCGGCAAATCTCTTAAAAACTTCTCTTTAAAAACTCTTCTCACCTCTAGAGCAACAACATTTTCCTTGTTTTCCTCTTTGTTGTTGTTTAATTTACTTTCGTTTACTTTACTTTGTGTACTTCTGTCATCATTTATTGAGTTTATGTCTACATTAACTAAGTTATTGTTTACATTAACTAATTTAATGTTCGCATTTAACATAAAATCAGAGTCAAGCTCAATCAGCAAAAACTCATGAATAATGTCTACACTTTTGCGTCTTCCGCATGCTTCCAAATAACGCTCCTGAATACTTGCAGAAGTTAAAATTTGGAATTTTTCGCAAAGTTCTTGATTAAAAAAATTTACTTGCAGAGCCTTTTTTATCGTTTCCAATACACTCCTTTCAGAAGCACCCAGCTCATCAGCAATATCAAACGGCAGATCATCATCCCAAACGGTAAAATAACCTTTTCCTTTATAAATATCGCACAGCAAACTAGTCAGTATTGTGACAGACATCGCTCCGCAGGATTTAATGATTCGTCTAATCTTTCGATCCGAGAAAAAATCTACATCAAAAGAAAAGTAATCAATACCTGTTTTATAAGGTCTACCCATAATCTAAATTTCCCTTCTTTTTCATCTGTCCCTTTAAAACCCCAATCAATTAAGATCAGTAATCAGAAAAGGCTCACTCTTATACCAGCACTACAGCCCCCATGTCCTTTTTAAGGGTGTGACTGACCATAACCCAGTTAGAGCCGATGTTTATTTAAATTTTAAATCTAAATTCTTAATATCTGTTTTTATTGCAGATATTATTTAAGTTATTTATATGCGGCAGAAACTAAAAGATCAAACGTTCATGCCTCTTAGCCTACTCTTGCGTCTTGTGATCTCAGTACAGTTAATCATTGCTCTTTTCTGCTTTTCAAAAACAACCAAAATATCCAAATTTTCTTTAAACGGACAATCTTTGGTTATAAAACCCCATTCGTCCATCTTTTCATTTTTGCCGACTAAACGCCTGATACTTGCTTTTTCTTCTTCATTCCAAAAATCACCTTCAAGCACATTAGCAAGAATGTCATCGCTGCCAGTATAGCCAAGAATAATCGTCCACCTATATTTTTTGTTTTTGCTAACATACTCATTTTCTCCGTAATTATTTTTAATATCTTCATTTGTTAAATTATTTAAATCCTTCATTTTGTCCACCTCCTATAGAGTCTGTGGTAAACGACTCAAAAGAAAAGTTATTTGTTTATTAGAAAGCGTCTTTAAATTTTCAATATCAACGCTCTTACCTTTAGTGCAGTCTAACAACAATTTTCTTTCTTTGTCTTTGTCACCTTTTGATAAAGTTCTTAGTCGACTGATTAAAGTTTCTAATAAATTCTCGCCCTCATTAAGCCATTCAATTAACGATACGCCTAAATTCTCATCAGGTTTATCAATCGTTTTATCCTGATATTTTCCAGTCCTGTCTTTCAAAATTCTTGCACAGTGCTTAACATTAATATCCATAAGCATGTCAAATTCATATTCAATGCCTTTGCCCTGTTCTGGTACTGTGCCGATTCTTACAGGTTTATTTTTTCCTGTTTTTTCGTCCTTTTCTACTGTCCATTCTGTTTTTGAACGCATTGTCGCAATAATATGACCATCAAAATTTAAAACGGCTTCAATTAACCTTTTATGTTTTGGTGTTGCTTCGCTCCAAGCTGACCAAGAATTACCTCGATATTTTATTCTTGCAGTTTCGTCTATCTCACTTAAAAGTTCTTGCCATGCATGAGTTAAACTGTCAATAATCAAAACATCATAATTTTTAGCGGCATTTATAAAACTCACATAATTTTCAATCTTTGGACTTGGAAGTTCTGCAACATCAAAATCAAAACGATCAGCATACTTACTAGCAGAGCCTCTCTCTGTATCAATAACAGCGATTTTAAAGCCCATACCGTTTGCAATTCTAAGTGCAGAATATGTTTTACCTGAACCGCTAGCTCCAAAAATTGCAAATCTTAATTTTGATTGTTTTTTATTTGCCTTCTTAAACATTGGACTAAACCTCTTTTTTCTTGCACTTTCAACGAAAATATCTTAAATTATTATTATTCGGTTCAACACGAATATTTTGTTTTAGCGTTGTTAACAGACTCGAATTTGTTATCAATGCTATTTTTCTTTTTAGGCTCTTTTTAAGCCTTGCATAATAAATACGAAAATAATTATTTCTTATGCTCTTTGCCTCCTTATTTTTTTATTCCTAATTTTTCTAAATACTCATTTAAAGTTTTTCCATTAACTCCTAAAGCCTCAGCAATCTGTTTTTTACTTTTTGTATTCAACATTTGCTCAAGATCTTCTTTTCTAATATTTATTTGCATTTAACTACCCTCTAGCAGTTGCTAAGTTAAAAACAGGATGATACCGATCCTGTACTCGTACTCGATTACTTTTTAAATAAGTTAAAAATTCCTCCTTATTAATTAAAAAATGCGGTCGTTTAGAATGTTTATGAAGCCCAGGCTGCAAAACCTCCACCTCACTCGTAAACTCATCATTTTCTTTAATCATTCGGCAAATAGTCCCTCTACTTACTTTAATGATCTTCCCTGCTTCTGTTGTTGAAATATAACGGTCTAAGTTCATGCTTCATTCCTCCTTTTTTACTTTTTTTGTTTTTTATGACAGTTAAGTCTTAAAAAAAACACCATTTAAGGTGCGAAAATGTTATTTATTTTGCTATTTTTAATCTTTTCTAGTATAATAATTTTCAAAGAATGGTTAAGAAAACTTTAAAAAGCACCATGTTTATCTCTTTTAAGGTAAATATAACCTTAAAAGATAATTAGTCAACTATTTTTTATCTATTTTTGGATAAAAAATAAGTTCACGAGGTAAATTGTTGTGAAAAAAATTGATGATAAAATAAGAAGAGCTAGAAAAGACGCTGGCTTAACTCAAATAGAATTGAGTAAAAAATTAGGAGTTAAAGGTAATCCCATAGGAAAATATGAGATGGGTATTTCCACTCCAAAAATAGAAGCATTAAAAAAAATTGCAAAAGCAACCAATAAATCATTAGCATTTTTTTTAGAAGGCGACGACTTCAATGTTGATGTTGAAAATAATCAAGGAATGATTACAAAACATGTCAATGGAGGAAATATTACACAAAATAATAATCATCAAAATATTCATAAAACCACAAACGCAAATTTTGAATATGACATTGAAGAGATTGATAAACGGCTAGATACTCTTTTAAAAATGAAAGAAAAAGGCAGTATCAGTGAAAAAGATTATGAAGAAAAAAAACAAGAATTATTAAATAAAATATAACTTTTCTCTCCTTATAAACTACAGATAAGAATCACTTCCTCCTCTTGACAACTCAAATAATTGTGTTATTTTTAAATTACAGCTTTTCTTAGCGAGTTTAAAAATAAGGATGCTTAATAAATATGATAGAACCCGATGTTGTGTATATGTCAATTATAAATATAAACTTCGATATCAATATCGCAAAAAAAATGAAATATCTTCGAGAAAACCTCCGCTTTTTAAATAATAAAGGATTTATTAATATCAATCCTAAAAACTGCAAAATCACAAACAACAACAATATGACAGTTCCAGCATTTCAAAAAATAAAGAAATGTAATGAATTTTGTTGTTCTTGCCAAGCGACCAATATTCCAGCTTTAGCGACTACAAATTAAGATAAAAATTTCTTTATTTATAATATAAACTTTTGTAATATTAACTGTTAAATAAAAAATAAAAGCAACAAAAAAAATGAGGATTAAAAATTAAAACTAGAAAAAATAAAAATGAAACATTTTAGATGTTATAATTCAGAAGTAGAGATTCCTATGTCAGATTTAACAGCTTTTATTGGAAAAAATGATTCAGGAAAATCTACTGTTTTAGAAGCACTAGAAATTTTTTTAAACAATTCACTTGTTTCTTGTGAAAAGGCTGATTTAAATAATAAAGCAGATAACAACAATATTGAAATTTCCTGTGTTTTTTCTGACTACCCAAAAGAATTAATTATAGATTCCTCATCTAGTACAAATTTAACAAAAGAGTTTCTAACAAATACAAATAATATGTTAGAAATTAAAAAAATATTTCCCACGACAGCAAACAAGCCTAAAGAAAAAACATATATTATATGCAATCACCCGTCAATCAAACATGGAAATGACTTATTAACTTTAAAACAAACAGATTTAAAAAAAGGAGCAGAACAACTTAACATTTCAAAAGAAAATTATAATGCAAATATTAATTCATCAATTAGATCAGCTATTTGGGATTCTTTTGAAAATTTAAATCTATCCCAAACCGAATTATTAGTTGATAAAGAAGATACTAAAAAAGTCTATGAATCCTTAAAAAAATATTTACCTATCTATGCGTTATTTCAGTCAGATAGACCAAGCCAAGATGATGACAAAGAAGTAACTGACCCAATGAAAATAGCTATTCAAGAAGCCCTTGCTGATTTAGAATCAGAAATAGAAATTATAAAAAAAGAAGTAAAGAAAAAAGCCATAGAAACTGCTAACCGAACATTAACAAAACTTAAAGAAATGTCTCCAGAAATTGCAGACGAATTAATTCCTGAATTCAAAACAGAACCTAAATTTGAATCCCAATTCAAACTAACAATTAACTCTGATGAAGGCATTCCTATTAATAAACGAGGAAGTGGCATACGACGATTGATTCTTCTTAATTTTTTTAGAGCTGAAGCTGAGAAACGGAAAAGTAAAAATAACTCTAGCAGCATTATTTTTGCATTTGAAGAACCTGAAACATCTCAACATCCAAATCATCAAGAAATGCTTATAAATACTTTTATTGAATTATCCAACTCAAATAATTCACAAATATTATTAACTACACATACTCCCGCATTAGCAGGATTATTACCATTAGAAAGTCTTCGCTTTATATGCAAAAAAGGTAGTGATAGAATTATTGAAATAGGAACTGATGAAGTTTTTAAAAAAATTGCGAACACACTAGGTGTTCTTGCAAATCCTATAAATAAAAATGCAAAAGCTTTGCTCTTAATAGAAGGAAAAAACGATGTAACTTTTATAAACCATACAGCTGAAATGTTAAAAAACAGTGGCTTTATTACTCACACATTTAAAGATAAAAATATTGCTTTAGTCCCAATAGGAGGATGTGGAAATTTAAAACATTGGATTACTTTACACTTGGCGGAACAATTTGCAATACCACATTGTGTGCTTTTAGACTCTGACAAAGGAACAGCTGAAGAAGAAAAAAATAAATTTAAAATAGCAGAATTACGACAAAAGAATATAAAAGCATACTTAACTCGTAAAAGAGAACCAGAAAATTATATTGATAATAACTGCTTAAATCTTCCTAAAGAAACTTCAATTAGTTACTCTGATACTTGTGATGCAAAAATAATAATCGCAAACAAAACAAGGACTAGAAAACAAAAAGTTCTTGAAAATTTTTGGACTAAAATGACCTGCGAACAAATTAGAAATAGCGAAAAATATTTTAAAAATGGTGAAGAAAAGTATGAATTTACTGAAATGTTCCAAGATTTTTTAAGCCTAGTCTAAGTTTAATAATATTTATATTTTAAATTATTATTTTTCCAATCTCTCCATCAACTTAAACGCCTCTTTATCAAACTTAGAAAAAGCCACCCATTTCCCACCCAAATCCTTTAAAGATGAGCCAAAATGGTAAACTTCTTTATTATCTAAAATAATAAACCTATCATGCGAGTGTTTAAACTCTTGAAGCTCAATTCTTGGATATTGAGCATTATACTTTTTCAAATCAAGCCGTAATTGCCTTGAAATAAATTTTGTATAAATTATAACCTTAACATCTTTATTACGCTTAGAAAGCAACATAAAAGTCCTGTCATCAACAAAATTATCAATAACTATAATCGATTTCTGAGCTTTCCTTACAATATCAGCTACAAACTTATACGCATCAAAAACCTGACCATCAAAAAATATTCCTTTTCTAGGTAAATCATTTTTATTTTCTAAAGCATCAAAAATTTTATCGAATTTATGATCTGCCTCTATTTGCTTACGCTCAACATTATTAAGTCTTTGAAATAACTGAGCATTAGCATTCAAAAAACGCCTCATTTCAATAAAAGTATTAATTATTTGAATATTAATTTCTATTGCTTTTTTACTTCTCAAAACGCTCGGCAAATTAACAACACCATACTCTGTAAAAACATATGGATTAACAGATGAATGTTTCAATATATTTAACTGGTCACAATTTGTGACCAGTTCCTGTTTTTCAATATCTGTCAATTGAAACATATAAGCTGCAGGGAATCTTTCAATATTTCTTTTAACTGCTTGATTAAAAACTTTTGTTTTAACATCATATAACTCCGCCAAATCTCTATCAAGCATCACCTGCAAACCACGAATTGTATAAATTTTATTCTTAATATTATCTTGATTAAAAACAGCAATTTCATTTTTATTATCCATAAAAACTCCATTAAATTATTAATAATTTATCTTTTCAATAGATTTAAAAAAAGTTGTGTCTTTTAAATGCGTATAAACTTGCTCCGTCATTTTAGTGCTAGAATGTCCTACAATTTTTGATATATGATAAACAGGAACGCCCATTTCGCTCATTTTTGAAACAAAGGTATGCCGTAAGCAATGAAAACAAAAACCTTGAGGCAATTCAAGCTTAATACGAAATTTTCTAACCATACCAGTTAAAACATCTTCATTTAAGTCTCTATAATTATCAAGAAAAAAGCAAACAAAATTTGTTTTTTTCTTAGCTAGCTTTTTAACTATAAGCAAATATTTCTTTAAATGTGAATGGATAGGAACACTTCTAATTGATGAATTATTTTTAGGCGACAATTTTAAATGTTTTTTATCTTTAACATATAAAATATTATTATCGAAATCTATATCATCCCACTCTAAATGACAGACTTCCCCTCTTCTTAAACCAGTATACAATCCCAGCATAAAAGCTGTCTTATATGGATGCTCAGTATTTTCCATTAATTTATCTATATCTTTTTCTTCTAAAATAAAATTTTTAGCCTCTTTTGTAGATTTATAATAAGATACTTGAGATGAATAATCTCTTTCTAAATAACGCATTTCATAAGCATATTTCATCATATTTTTTAAAGTTCCAAGTTCTCTATTAATCGTAGCTTCTGAAACCTGTTTTTTTCGTAAAATTTTAAAATTATTAAGAGTCACACCATTAAATTGTTTAACAAATCTAATTTCAGGGCAATTTTTTTTAAATGTTTTAAGTGTAATTTCGTCCCTAATAATACTTCTTTTTCTTTTATTTGATTTACTATAGCTTTCAATATATTCATCACAAAGTTCATCAAAACTTATATTATTGATAAGCATTCCATTCTTTTTAGCATCAAGCCTATTTGCCAACATCAATTCAAACTTCTTAACAACTTGCAAATCAGTACTTACAGCCTTGCTTCTTTGTTTGCCATCTTCACGCCAATAAACATGCCAAATATCTTTTTTACCTCTTTTTTTTCTGTAAAACATAGACTCCTCCTTTTTGCTAGGTTAATTAAGTCTATGTTACTTTTTTGCCAACAATTTGCCAACATGTTTTTAATTTTTTGGTTTTTTTGTGTTTTATGTGACAATAAAAAAGCCCCTGCTTCATCGTCGTGAAACAGGGGCTTTTGAAAGTCTCAAGGAAACTTGTATTTTTAATAAAAATGCCGAGACCCAGAATCGAACTGGGGACACAAGGTTTTTCAGACCTCTGCTCTACCGACTGAGCTATCTCGGCATCTAATATTTTCAATTAATCTTCAGTTTTCAAGGAGTGCTTAACATCATTTTTAATTTCATTAATATCAGAGACAACTTTATCTTTTTCTTCAATTATAAAGTTTTTACCATCTTTATAAATATCTGAAATTTCTTGTTTTGTCTTGTCAATACTTTCTGAACCTTTCTCATGAATATCTTCAATAAAATCTTTAACAATTTCTCTAGTTTCTGATCCTTTCTTAGGAGCAAAAAGTAGCGCTAAAATAGAACCAATAATTCCACCTAATAAAAACCCTAAAAGAGAACTATCTGAGTTATTTGACATTTTTCTATTTCTCCTTATTTTTTATGATATTTAACATACTAAAGGTTTTTTTAGTAGCACTTAAAACCTTTTTTAAGCTTGTAAAAATCATTAATTTTGAAGTAAGCGAATCAGTAAAATCCGTAACAGTATCAATTGTTTTATTAATCTTATCTAGTCTTTTAGCAAATTCTTCAATAGTCACTCTTGAATCTTTGATCAACTTACGAATTTCAGCCAAAATTGTAATAGAATATAAAATAAATGCACAGACAGAAAAAGTAAAAAAAGCAATACATATTAAAATAACAATATTCATATGACTTGCTCCTCTTAAAAAATAATTATAGATCTTAACATAAACATATTATTTTGTCAAACATTTTAATAAATCTCATTTTGATACATCAAAGGATATCTCAATCAAAAATAGTGAGATTATTATATATTTAACCCAATTTTATCTTTAATAAAAAACTAGCTAAAAATTAATCTCAATCTTATTATAATCATAATAAGATTATCAAACTAAACAGCAAACTTTTCTTTTAATTTACTTACTACCACAGGGTGGACAAACTGGCTGACATCTCCACCATACTTCGCAACTTCTCTTACAAGACTAGAACTTAGATATGTGTACTCTTCCTTGGGCATCAAAAAAATAGTTTCTACTCCCGAGCTAATCTTCCGGTTAGTCAATGCAAGCTGCAACTCATATTCAAAGTCAGAAACAGCTCTAAGGCCCCTGATAATCATATTACTATTATGATCCTTAACAAAATCGACCAAAAGACCATCAAATGATGCTACTTTTACATTATCAAATCTAGAACATAAAATTTTATCAAGCAACTCTACACGCTCATTAAGCGAAAATAATGTTGATTTATTAGGGTTATTAACGACGGATACAATAACTTCAGGAAAAATTCTAGAAGCACGCTCAATAAGATCTAAATGACCATAGGTAATCGGATCAAAACTACCAGGATAAATAGCTTTTTTATGCATCTAGTTTTTCCTTTAACATTTTATTGACCAACCCAGGATTTGCTTTTCCTTGAGTTTTCTGCATTACTTTGCCCACCATAAATCCTAAAATTTTTATTTTCCCAGCTTTATATTCAGCGACAGCACCTTTGTTCACTTCCAGGACATCATCAATAGCAGCCTCAATTGCTTTAGTATCAGTGATCTGAACAAGATTCTTTTCTTTAATAATTAAATCAGCTGTCTTGCCTTGTAAAAACATCTCCTCAAAAACAATTTTTGCAATCTTTCCAGAAATCGTATTATTTTGAATTAGAAAAATTAACTTTGCTAAGTTTTCTGCACTAACAGGTGAATCTTGAATATTTTGATTTTTTTTGTTTAATTTCGCTAAAAGCTCAACCATAATCCAATTTGCCAATATTTTAGCATTTCTTCTCGTTGCTACAGTTTCAAAATAGTCTGCGAAATCCTTTTCATTTGTTAGAACATCTGCATCATATTCAGATAAGCCATAATCATTCATCAATTTTTCTTTACGCCTACTTGGTAAAATAGGCATACTAGCTTTTATCTTATTTATCCACTCGGTTGAAATCACCAACGGTGGTAAATCAGGTTCAGGAAAATAGCGATAATCATGTGCTTCTTCCTTTGACCTCATCGAAAGTGTAATTTCTTTTTTCTCATCCCAAAGTCTCGTTTCTTGAATAACTTTCCCACCTGATTCAACAACATCAATTTGTCTCTCAATCTCATAATAAATTGCTTTCTGTACAGCTTTAAAAGAGTTTAAGTTCTTAACCTCAGCTTTAACACCCAACTCTTCTTGGGTTTTTGGTCTGATAGAAATATTAGCATCACACCTTAAAGAGCCTTCCTCCATATTACAATCAGAAACTTCTAAATAACGTAAAATTTGCTTCACAATCATTAAATACTCATAGGCCTCTTCCGGTATTCGCATATCCGGCTCTGAAACAATTTCTATTAAGGGCATAGTCGTTCTATTAAAATCAACAAGACTCCCATCTTGTATATGAATTAATTTACCCGCATCCTCTTCAATATGTGCACGCGTAATTCCTAATTTTTTACCATTTTTAAGCACGACTGAGCCATCATAAGTTGTTGGTTTATCATATTGAGATATTTGATAATTTTTGGGAGAGTCAGGATAAAAATACTGCTTTCTTGCAAAAACTGATTCTTGAGCAATCTTACACCCCAAACCAAGCCCTATCTTAATAGCAGAGTTAACAACTTCTTCATTTAAAACAGGTAATGCTCCCGGCATCCCTGTACAAACAGGACAAACATTAGAGTTCGGCGAATTACCAAACTGCGTGCTACAACCACAAAAAATTTTGCTGTTAGTATTTAACTGGACATGAACTTCAAGCCCAATAACTGCTTCATATTTCATTTTTTTCTCCAATAAATTTTAAACTTTAGGATAACGAATATTTTCAATTAATCTTTGAATTTTTAAAGGTGGCGGCTTAAAAAACCTTGAGACAGTTATCATAACGATAAAATTAATCAACATCCCTATAAAACCTATCCCTTCTGGTGATATCCCAAAAAACCAATTTTGTGCAATATTACTACTAGGAGAAATAAATTTAAAATAGCAAATATAAGCAGCTGTAAAAATAACTCCACTCAACATCCCAGCTATTGCACCTTGCCTGTTCATCCGCTTTGAAAATACCCCTAAAATAATAACAGGAAAAAAAGAAGAAGCGGACAAACCAAAAGCAAAAGCCACTACAGATGCGACATAGTCAGGTGGGTATATCCCAAAAAAACCCGCAATAATTATCGCTACAGTAGCCGCAAGTCGTGCGATCAAAAGCTCTTTTTTTTTCTGTCAATTTCCACTTAAGCTGTGTTTTACATAAATCCACAGAAACAACGGTCGAAATAACCAAAAGAAGACCGGCGGCAGTTGACAAAGCTGCGGCTAAAGCACCAGCAACAACTAACGCTATAACCCAATTAGGAAGCTTAACAATCTCAGGAGTAGCTAAGACCATAATATCTCTGTCAACCTTAAGTTCATTCTTGATTTTATCTGCTTCGTAATTAATTATATTATCATTATTTTTATCATCAAATTTAATTAAACCTGTTTTTTCCCACTTTAAAAACCAATCTGGCATTGTTTGATACTGCTTTTGGTTAACAGTATTAATAAGGTTATACCGCGCAAAAGCGGCCACGGCCGGGGCTGTTAAATATAAAATAGAAATAAATAATAAAGCATATGCGACTGAGATCCGTGCATCTTTTACCTTAGGAACAGTAAAAAACCTTACAATCACATGTGGTAATCCAGCTGTCCCTATCATCAAAGTTGCCGTTATAAAAAATATATCTATTATGCTTTTACTGCCTGTTGTATACGCATGGAATCCTAAGTCTTTATTTAAGATATCTAGCTTATCTAATAAGTGCATCCCAGAACCATCCATTAAAACAGAACCAAACCCCAATTGCGGAATCCAGTTTCCAGTTAACTGTATAGAAATAAAAAATACAGGAACCATATATGCAAATATCAAAATACAGTATTGAGCTACTTGCGTATAAGTAATTCCCTTCATTCCTCCAAGTACCGCATAAAAAAAGACAATAACCATCCCTATAATCACACCTGTATTAATATCAACTTCTAAAAACCTAGAAAAAACCAAACCAACACCTCGCATCTGCCCAGCAATATAGGTAAAAGAAATAAATAATACACAAAGGATTGCTATAGTCCTCGTAATAT
Source organism: bacterium (assembly GCA_024222485.1). Classification (GTDB taxonomy): domain Bacteria; phylum RUG730; class RUG730; order RUG730; family JAAEPJ01; genus JAAEPJ01. The sequence goes on from JAAEPJ010000048.1 coordinate 33,318, forward strand.
TACAACCATATCTCTCACCAACAAAATCAGGAATAGTAAATTTCCCAAATTTTCTTAGATATGGAGCAACAAAAACGGCAAGCAAAACAAACCCACCAGTCCAGCCTAAAAGATAGACTGAGCCATCATAGCCCATAAAAGAAATCAACCCCGCCATCGAAATAAAAGAAGCTGCAGACATCCAGTCAGCTGCTGTCGCCATACCGTTTAATACAGGGTGGACACCCGCTCCTGCAATATAAAACTCTTTTGTCGAGACAGCCCTACAGTAAAAAGCAATCCCAATATAAATAGCAAAACTAATTCCAATTAATAAATATGTCCAAATTTGTACATCCATTTTAAACTACTTCCTTAAATAATATTATTATTCATCAACCCCATATTTTTTATCAAGCCTATTCATTAGATAAACATATACAAAAATAATTATCACAAACGCATAAATAGAACCTTGCTGAGCAAACCAAAATCCCAACTTAAACCCCAATATCTGAAAATCATTCAAAAATGATACAGCAAGAATACTACAAATAAATGAAAAAAAGAACCAAATCCCCAAAAGTAGATAGATGTATTGCCTATTTTTTGCCCAATAGGCTCTTTTTTCTTTTAATTTCATATTTTACCTCGATTCTTTTTGTGTATAGATAAGGCTCAATAACCTGCTCAACTATTTAGTCCAGCCTTCTATACAATTTTCTTTCTACAAAATCACACATAATATGACCAATAGTAATATGTGTTGCTTGAATATTTGGCGTATTACTTGAAGAAACAACTAATGCTAAATCTACTGCACTCTTAATTTTTCCCCCATTACCACCCAAAAAAGCCACTGTTTTTGCCCCCTTTGCTCGAGCAACCTCAAAACCGCGTAAAACATTTAAAGAGTTTCCACTCGTTGAAATACCAATACAAATATCCTTGGAACTCACAAAAGCTTCAAGTTGTCTTGCAAAAATTTCTTCGTATGAATAATCATTAGCACAAGCGGTTAAAAAGGATGTATCCGTAGTTAAAGCTATCGCTTTCATTGGAGGACGATCAATCTTAAAACGACAAACAAATTCAGCTGCTAAATGTTGTGCATCTGCCGCACTACCCCCATTCCCAAAAAAATAAAGGACACCATCTTCCTTATAACATTGAATAACCATCTCAATAAATTTTTCGATATCCGCAGCTAAAAAATCTGCAGTCTCTTCCAATGTTTTTGCTGTTTCTAGTAAACTTGCTTTGATCTCATTTTGCATATTTTTTATTTTTCCCTTTTTACATGCTTTATACTATACTAAAAAGTCTAGACAAATATTTTCTAGTTTTACCATTCTTGGTTAATGCTTTTTCTTTTTATGCTATTTTCTATATCCTTTATTCGTTTCTTCATAATACTCCCTGTATGTTGATTTATATGGAATCCAAACATTAATTTTGTTTTTTCTTGATCTAACTTTCCTAACTCTTGTAATATCTCATATCCACCATAAAAAATAAATCCCTGATAATTCCATTTATTTAAAACAACCAAAGCCTTACAATCTTCAAAATCTTTTTTAAAAGTTTGAATGCCATTTACCCAAACATCATAAGCGTAAACATTATAAAAAATATTCTCAAATATCCCTATTGTAATTCGATGTTCTTCTAATAACTGTATGTACAATATATTATTTTTATAAGTTATGTTAGATGTAGATGATACTGCATAGCTCGTCATCTCTTTTATTTCTTTCATACCAGAAAATAAATTAATAGGTAAAATTAAAAATCATAACAATAAACTCATTACTTTTTTCATAAATTTAATTATCTCCCTTATGAATATCATTCTCTTTTTTAAGTTTATATTAAACTGCTTCTCGGTAAACTCAAAATTTTGCACTACTGATCAGCACAAATAGATTCATCTTTAATAATTAATTTTCTTTTAGATCTCAAATCCAACTTCTCTAGATTTTTTTTTAGCCCAATCTAGCTGGCTGGTTAGTTTTCCTATTTGCTTATAAAGTTCATCTTTACCTGATGATAAATCTTTTATTTTTTCACGGTATTTAGAAATACCTTTTGCTGAATTAACTGCAAGCCCGATATTTTCTAAAAATTGTTTTTTCCAGTCTCGAATACTAGTTTTATGAACTCCATAAATCGAACTTATTTCAGCTAATATTTTTTCTTCTTTTAAGACTTCTAAAATTACCTTGGTTTTAAATTCATCCGAATACTTTATTTTTCTACCCATTAAAATCCTCCAATTTTGTTTATTATGGCATTTTAAAGGGATAGTAAAACATCAAATTTCATGTCCAAGATATTCAGTACATTATCCTTTTCAAATCAGAAAATATCAATAAAAATTAAGTTAAATGTTTAAAAAAACTTTATCTTAAAACAAGGAAAAAACAATAATCTGTAAAGTTTTCTTTTTATAATATCCAGCTTCTTGATAGTCGTAATTTCTTGCTTAAAGCATCCTTTCCATAAAACTTGCCAAACCTAAAATCCTTGATTCTTGAAAATGTGGGGCAATAATTTGCATGCCAATCGGTAAATTTTTCGAATCATTACCAATAGGCATAGAAAGTGCAGGAATCCCTGCTAAATTAATAGAAATAGTATAAATATCTGATAAATACATTGCTAGAGGGGCACCAGTCTTCTCCCCAAGCTTAAAGGCTGTATCAGGTGTTGTAGGAGTTATAATTACATCAACAGCTTCAAATGCCTTATCATAATCTTCTTTAATTAATGTACGCATTTTCTGTGCTTTCAAATAATAAGCATCATAATATCCACTCGAAAGAGCATAAGTGCCAATCATAATTCGGCGTTTAACCTCATCACCAAAGCCCTCTGCACGAGTTTTAGTATACTCTTCCATTAAATTTTTAATATTCTCAGCACGAAACCCATATTTTACACCATCAAAACGAGAAAGGTTGCTACTCGCTTCACTTGGAGCAAGAATATAATAAGCAGCAATTGCATAGTCAGCATGTGGCATTTCGAGCTCTTTAATTTCTGCACCTTTATTTTTAAGTTCTTCAATTTTAGCCAAAACAGTATTCTTTACTTCTCTATTTAAGCCTTCCCCAAAAAACTTAGTAGGCAGGCCAATTTTTAACCCCTTAATATTAAAGTTTTCAAGCTCACTAGAAATATTAAAATCCAATTCAGCCGAAGTAGAATCTTTAATATCATGACCGGATATGATATCAAAAATAAAAGCTGTGTCCGCTGCAGATTTCGCAAAAGGGCCAATTTGGTCCAAACTTGAGGCAAAGGCCGTCAGACCATACCTCGAAACAGCTCCATAAGTCGGTTTAAGACCATAGACCCCACATAAAGCAGCCGGTTGCCTAATCGAACCACCCGTATCAGAGCCTAAAGCAACTGGAGCAAAATCAGCCGCCACTGCCGCAGCACTACCACCAGAAGAACCACCAGGAATATATTCAAGGTTAACAGGGTTTTTAGTAGGACCAAAGTAGGATGTCTCACATGAAGAACCCATCGCAAATTCATCCATGTTCGTCTTGCCAATAAAAATAGCATCCTCCGCGGCCAATCTTTCAATAACTGTTGCATTATAAGGGCTTTTAAAATCAGCTAAAATTTTTGAGCCACAAGTCATCCTTTCATCTAAAATATTAATATTATCCTTAATCGCAATAGGAACACCAGCGAGCTTTCCAACCTTCTCTCCATTCGTAATTTTTAGATCAATTTCTTTAGCTTTTTGATAAGCAAGATCTTTTGTTATCGCAATAAAAGCATTAATTTCTTTATCTTTTAAGGCAATATTCTCATAAAATCCATCTAAAACACCCTCTGCTGTCACTTCTCGATTTTTTATTGCTTGAGTAATTTCAAGCACTGTCGCTTTAGATACTTTAAACATTATTCAATCACCTTCTTTACTTTAAAAAATTCACCTTGAGCTTCTGGAGCATTTTTCATGATTTGAGTATGATCGATAGATGGAGTATTTTTATCACTCCTTAAGATATTCCCAGAGTCCAAAGAATGTAGCATTGGCATAGTATTACCAGTTTTAACCTCTTGCAGTTTTTCTACATATTCTAGAATATCACCAAGTTGTAAGGTAAATTTTTTGATTTCGGTTTCATCTAAATCAAGCCGTGCAAGCTTCGCAACATGCTCTATATCTTGTTTTGTTAAACTCATTTTTCACCCTCTTCTACTATTTCGTCAACTTCCTCCGCTTTAATATCATAATCACCAATAGTATCAATACCCACTGAAGCTATTAAAACTTCACCTAGCAAATCACTCGCATTCTCTGATTCAAAGCCTCTTTTATGTCCAATCATCGTAATTGTTTTATTCGCTCTAATAGAAATCCCCCAATGCTTACCATTATCCGCATTAAACCCTGAAGGGACATCAACGGATATCGTAATATTTTGCATCTCATTAATACAATCAATCGCCTTCCTATAAAAACCAATAATTTGCCTATCAACACCAACACCAAAAATTGCATCAACAACCAGGTACTTCTCTCCAACCTTAATCTTAGCAAGATCCCGGTCAGCTAAAAGCGGATGTGCCTCTATCCCAAGTTTCTTTAAAATTCTAAAATTAAGTTCAGTGTCAAGAGTAAAGCATGAAATCCCTCCCACAATATAAACCACTACAGGAACACCCTTAACGAAAAGATGCCTTGCTGCTACAAGACCAGCTCCACCATTATAACCCGTCCCACAAAAAACAGCAACACCTTCAAAAGATGTATCTGTTTCAAAATGATTGCGATATATTTCATCTGCAACAGATTTACCAGCATTTTCCATTAAAACAATAGATAGCATACCAATACCATCAACGGCCCATTCATCAAAATTACGAACATCTTCAACGGTTAAACTCGTGTTATCAATAGTCTTCAATGTAAAGTTCCTCCCTTAGTTATTTTAATTTTGTTTACGCGTGTAAAAATTAAAAATCATACAGTCTGTTAGTAGTCTTTCCTCTAAATTCTCAAGTCAATCAAATATCAGAAATAAATTAATTATACTTTAACCTCTATTAACAAACCTACTCCCCGGCTTTGTTATTGCAAACCCTTGGATACACATCGGACAACTATCAGGGTTGTAACTCTTAATATCTAAATTTAATAATGAAATTTTAGGCACATTAAAACTGACAGTCCCACCACTACGATCAACAATCGATGCACAGGCAACTGTCTCGACTCCTATCGAATCTAACAAAGTAATAACTTCACGCGTTGATTTGCCTGTTGTAAAAACATCTTCAACTAAAATAATTTTACTCCCCTTAAGGATTTCAAATCCTCGCCTAAGCGTCATCTTACCAGAGACTCTTTCCGTAAAAACAAAATTCAAACCAAGATTTGAAGCAACCTCATGACCAATAATAACCCCACCCATAGCAGGCGCAACAACCAGATTAATATCTAAACCTTGCTTCGTAATAGCATCAGCAATCATTTTGCCTAAAACTTGAGCATTCTCTGTATCTTGCAAAACTTTAGCAGATTGCATATAAAAATTACTGTGCAATCCACTTGATAGCATAAAATGACCTTCTAACAGTGCATTCGCATCCACGAACATTTGTTTGACATTCATAAATATCTCCATTTTATATTTAAAAAATTAAAAAACTCAAAAAAACTTAGCTAACCCCATTCAATTCTTGCTCAATCAAATCTAAAATTTTTTGTGGATCATTCGCTTTAATAATTGGTCTACCCATAACGAGGTAATCTGCTCCTTTTAAAACAGCGTCCTTAGGAGTAACAACTCTTTTCTGATCACCTTTATCACCAGAGGCAAGTCTAATCCCAGGGACAACAATTAACTTATCTTCTCCTACAACCTTTCTAACCAGCTCAATTTCTTGACCAGAGCAAACAACCCCACCTATCCCTGCACGCATACCAAGCTTTGTCATCTTTTTTACTTGAGATTCCACGACTCTATTAACGCCAACTTCTCTTAAATCCGTTGTTTTCATGCTGGTTAAAACTGTCACTCCTAAAATTACAGGAGGCTTACTCTTCTGCTCTTTCCCACACGCCTCAACTGCTGCCCGCATCATTTGGTAACCGCCAATTGTATGTATTGTTAACATATCCACACCATAAATCATTGCCTGTTTAATAGCATTAGCAACTGTATTGGGAATATCATGATACTTTAAGTCTAAAAATACCTGTTTACCTTGACCGAACTTTTTTATCTCTTTAACTAGCTCAGGGCCATAACGTGTAAAAAGGACTGAACCAACTTTATAATAGTTAATTCTATCCCCTAACTTATGAATAATCTCAATGGCCTCTTCTTTCATATCCGTATCTAATGCCACAATAATTTTTTCCAAAGACATTTGCGCTCCTTTTATCATACTTAAACATATGTTTGTCTATCTTTTTTACTCTGAATATAGTTTAAAATTGGCTCATTCAATTTTTCTGGAACCTTAATACCCAACAACAAGTAAACATTCTTTAAATGCATCCTAAAAAGCTTATCAAACTCCGCATCATAATTAGAAGAGTAGTCATCTCCATACCACCAGAACCAATCGCTTCCTTCTGCAATATAAACCTCCTCTTGTGCTTTTTTAAAATTTTCATGATCTTTAAATCTAAGTAAAAAATCTCTAGTATCGTTTAAAAAATTCCAAGCATTCTGCTTATCTGGATGGCCTATCCAAATATCAAAGTTTGTATTAATCCATGAACCAGCATGAATATTTTCTAGTTTTTTTAAATTATCAGTAGGAATATCAGAAAATAAAACTGTTTCAAAGTCTAAAGAATCTTCAAATCTTTGATATAGTTTATTTAAAAATTCATGCCCATCGTCTGAAAAGTACTCCCAACAATTTTCACCATCTAAAGCAATCGTAATTACATGGTCACCGTTAATTTCACCAATTCTATTTTTAATCTCATAAAGATGCCAAAAAAAATCATTGACAGCATCAGTTGGAGACATATTGGCATATTTGAATCCAATCAAATCAGCCAATTCTTTATCTCTAAAAAAAATAACAAGATCAGTATTGCTAAATTTATAAGGTTTATACAAATCCCCAAACGAACAACCTTGACAAGATTTTTTAAGAATTTGATTGTCTGTTGCTGTCCATTTAAAACCATTAGCCGCTATTAAATGAAAGGATTCATTACTCACCCCACCTTCAGATGGGCACATTCCTTTAGGATTTTTAAAAAACTTTCTATGATACCCTAAAGCATCCTTAATCTGCCTACCCCCATCTTTAATCAAAGGTAAAATAGGGTGATAAAAAGGTGTAGTTGAAAGTTCAACCTGCCTATGATCTTCAAGCTCCTGATATTTTGGAATTATTTTTTTATAATTTTTTTATGTAATCCCAAAATTTCTATTTTATTAACTTCTGTAAAATTATAATCTTTCCCTAAGTCAGTCCGTAATGTGGGATCAATCCAAACCAAGTTAAACAAAACTTGAAGATCAAGATAGTCTTAGACAGAAAGATCACCATTATTATGCATGCACAATTGATAAATTTCATTATACCGTGGATATGGCTCAATCATTGTCTTTAAATAACATGAAAAAAATTATTCCTAATAAAAAGTTTATCGCTCTCTATCAAAGTCTTTGCTGGCTTCATGCTTAAATCAAAAAATTTATCACTGAACGGATAGTTCGCATAATCATCAAGCTGTTTAAGAAGAGCCGGCACAATATTGAAATTTAATTTTATTTTAGGATACTTATCTAAAATAACAGCTGTATCATAATAGTCTTTAACCGCATATAACCTTACCCATGGCAAAGTATATTCTGCTGTTAAATCATTTTTATAATAAGGTTGATGCTCATGCCACAAAAATGCAACTTTTAGTTTTCTCATAAATTCCTATCATATATTGTATAACTATTTTCAAAAAATAAAGTCAAAATATTTTCATATTGTAGATTCGACTTATTCTATAATATTATTAATTCAAACTTGCAAACCCTGCTAATCCAAACAAGTATGAAATATCCTCATCCAAGACGGTAATATTAATAGCAGTTGTAAAACCTGGACTCTCTAAAATATCCTCTGTTCCGATTCTAATATCTGTCCATTTATTAAGCTGGTATGCGACGAAGCTATCTAGCCACATGACTTGCTTATTTTCGTCATTTTCTCTATCAAACCGGTAAGCATCTAAACGAAAGCTAACTTTGTTAAATGGTCTGTATGCTGCACCAATTCCGCCAGAGGACTTAATGGATCCTGCATGAACTGTAAATTTACCAAAATCTTTTTCAGCAAGAGCGGTAATCGTATTATATTTTTGATTCCCTTTATCAAATCGGCTAGGCTTATCCGCTCCAATATTATCCACAGAGATTAAATACCTCTTATCATCACGCGGCTCAATAATAAAACCAACATCAGTCCGCATCTGAGAGTTGCGTTGATTATACCTAAGATCCATATCCCAACTCACATCAATCTTTGAGATATTCCCTGTGATTTTTTTGATGTCAGCCGTTGCTTGCTTAACATTATTAACAGTTGCTTTAAGCTCTTTAGCCATATTTTCATCGCCCACTAAAGAAGAAATAGTCCCCTCACCTTCATTAACATTGTCGAGAAAAACATTAATTTTATCACTTGCAGAATTCAGCTTATCAGAAATTTCTTTAGCATTATCCATGACATAACTTAACTTATCTAAATCTTTATTTAGTTTCCCTTTATTTTCTTTAATTAAGTCATTAATATCCGCACCAATATTTCTCAAATACTTCGTACTTTCTCTAATATTAACAATGATTTCTCTAAAGTCTTCTTCATCTCGACCAAGACCTTTATTCATTTTATCTGTGATTTGCTCAAGATTATTAATTGCTCTAAAAATAGGACTTTCTTGAAGGTTACCGTTAACAGTAAACTCATTAACAACACGCATCAATTGATCCAGAACTTCATTCATACTATAAGGAGCAATACCCCTAACAGAATCCCCCTCTTTGATAAAAACCGGATCATACTCCACAACATTACTTATTTTTGGTCTGACATCCAAATACTTAGACCCAACGACTCCAGTTGCCATGATACTAAAAGTAGAATTATTAGGAATATCAACCTCTCCACTAATTTTAACTCGAACTTTTGCCTGCCCTTGATAAAGATTAATTGAGACGACTTTCCCGACTTTTACACCATTCATTTTAACAGTAGCTTTTTCAGGAAGACCAGAAACATCCGTAAACACTATGTCAAAAGTATAATATTTACCAATTGAAAAATTACCCAAGAAAAAAAGAAAAGATAAAAAAACAAGCAAAAAAAATGAAACAAATACCCCTAAGGCTAACTTTTTGTTCATAATTATATATTACTCCAAAATTTTCTTAATTTATAATTATAACATATCTGTCAAGCAACAATAGTTTTTTATACAATTTCTAGATTACCCCACCTAAAATAGCGACTATTTTACTACCCTTAACTTCTCTTTATAACAATAAAATATATTATAAAAATTAGCATTTATGCTTTCCTCTCCCTCTAACCGAGGAATCATCAATCTTGACAATTAGCTAAATTCAATAATAAACCATAAAAATATTTCATGAAAAATAGTTAACTAAACCCCTATAATTACATCAACTTCCCGTTTTAGACACAAGTTTGAAAAAACTTAAAAAATAAACATTAAGGATAAATTAATTAGATAATAAACTCAAGCTCAAGCTTCCATTTATCCTGGAGTGATTTAACATTCCATTCAAATCCCACTTCCTCACTCTCAACTTCCTCAATTAAGTCAAGTGCATACCATGAAAATTTCAACTTATATTTTTTATTAAGTCTTTGCACTAACTTAAAAATATAAGAATATTTATCTTCCGTTCTATCATCAAGATGATAATCTTTAAAATTTATTTGCGAAGACAAATAACTCCCTTTCATATATTTTAATTTAAACATAAAACTTAAATACTCTGAAGTATATTTATAATCAACGACATCTACGCCTTTAGTCCGTTGTGCATATTTAATATAAAAATTAATAAAGGGATCTTTAAAGTTCAACTTATAATTAAAGTATGCATCCTTTCTTTGATAATATTTAGACGAAGTATTACGAGCATCACGGTCATAAATATTATAGCTAACCTCATGCACAATCCTATCATTTAACAAAGCTAGCTTTGTTGTATAGTATTTATTAATAATCCTAGGATAAAAAACAGTCTGTTGATTCTCTCGGCGTTTAGTATAAAAAAATATATCTCCTCTAAGAAAAAACTTTACCCTCTCTTTAATCAAACAACTAAAACTACTTCTAATTCCTTCTTCATCATTGCAACGATAATATTTTTTATCCGCATGCAGGCTTAAAGAATTAGCTAAAGGATTATCGTAGTTTTCTGGATATTTCCGATAAAAAACCTCAAACTTAATATCTTTATTATTAAAGCCAAAACGATTAATAAATGCGTCCTCAGAATTTTCTTGATCATAGTAAAATTGATTTAATAAAACCTTTAAATAAATACCTACTTGTTCTTTCGTAAATGATTGTTCGATATCAAACAAATAGTCATTTTTTAATTGATAATAAATAGCACCGACTCTAATTATATCCAAATAATTATACTCTAAACAGTTCCCCCACAATCGTTCATGGTCAAGTGCTGCTACTGTTACTTCTTTAGGCTTACCATCAAAACCTAAAACATCTATATTATCAAGCGGGTTTTTGAGGTCAGAATAAAAAGTCTGTAGTTTAAAATTATGATATTTTTGTTCCAGTCCAAAGCCATATAAAAATAAATTAGAAAGATAATTTTTATAAATAGTATTCTTATAAATAAAACTTCTTTTTCCTGGGAGGTTAGTCTCACCAACAAGGCTATTTTTCCTAGAGTTACTGCGAGATAGAGTTAAGCCTAACCCAAAATGAGCTTTAAAATTTCCAGCAATAATCTTTGTATTTTTAGCTGTATATTGAAAATAATATTTTTCTAAACGACTTTCTTTTTTCACATCATCATAAATAATTTTTTTTATCCTTGCATTATAATGAGTTTTTAAGTCATTTTTATGCATCCCCAAAAGTCCAACTTCAAACCTAGCAAACTGAATTCGAGTTTTTAAATAAGCAATAATATCATTATTTTTCTCAATATAATCTTCTGACTTAATAACCACCTTACCCCTTAATTTAAAATATAACTCTTTCGCGGAAATAGGAGAGCTCGGCATATTCATATCTCTTAGAAATTTAAACTCATCTTTCATATCTTGGTAGATATCATAAAGAATATCACCGCTTTCATAAGCATAGTCAAGTTCTTCCTGAGATTCAAAATAATAGTTATAATAAGAAAAAAGAGGGAAGAAGCCTCCCAAAAACATAAAAATAAAAAAAAGAGCAGCCTTTCTTAAGGCTACCCTTTTTAATTGTCGTTTCTGCATTAAGAATCAAGACTCCATTAGTATTTCTAAAATACACCAGAATAAGGAATTTAATTAATCACAAACAAACATCTCTTTCCCCAGATTCAATTTTTCTAATCTTTTGCCTAGTAATTACTTTTTCAGCGTCAGTTAGTTTTCCAATTTCTTTATTAATTAAAATTTCACCATCTTTTTTTAACTCTGGAGTTCCATAATCTTCTAAGTATTCTTTAAAAGTTAAAATCGCATTTAACTTACAAATATCTTTAATTGAACCATCTTTAGCACATTCCATAAAATCATGACCTGTCCGACCCAAACGATAACAACTAGTACAAAAAGAAGGCAAGTACCCTTGGTCACAACAAGCTTTGATGACCTCAGCAAGTGACCTCTCATCTGATAAGTCAAACTGTTTAGTCGCATCACCTGATGAATATCCCCCGGGATTAGTTTTTGATGCAGCACTAAGTTGTGAAACACCGAGATTAATCGCTTCATTACGAAACTCAGCCTTTTCTCGCGTAGATAAAATAATACCCGTGTAAGGAACGGCCAACCTTAAAATAGCAATAATTTTTTTAAATGACTCATCATCTACAGAATAAGGCGGATTAAGACTAACATCAGAACCTTGTGCTGGCTCCATGCGTGGAACAGAAATAGTATGCGGGCCAATCCCATATTTATTCTCCAAATAAGTTATGTGCTGCATAAGTGCTAAAAACTCAAACTTATACTCATAAAGTCCAAACAAAACACCTACACCAACATCATCAATACCTGCATCAAATGATTTATCAATTGCATCTAACCTTTTGTCATAATTACTCTTAGGACCACGAAGGTGCATTTTTGAGTAAGTTTCTCTGTGGTAAGTTTCTTGAAAAAGTTGATAGGTGCCAATATCTGATTTTTTTAGCCTTTTAAACTCAGAAGCCTCAAGAGGTGCAATATTAACATTAATCCTTCTAATTCTTTCTCCCTGATATTCCACACTATAAATAGTTCGAATAGAATCAAGAATATAGTCAAAATACTCTTTATTCCAGGCTTCTCCTGAAACTAACAATATGCGTTTATGCCCTTGTTTTAAAATATTAAGAGTATCTTCTTTAATCTGCTCTTGGCTCAGATTGACACGATTAATTTCTTTATTTGATGAACGAAAACCACAGTACAAACAGTCATTACTACAAAGATTCGAAATATAAAGAGGGGCAAAAAAAACTAATCTATTCCCATAAATCTCCTGCTTGAGCTTTTTAGCTGCCTTAAAAATACGCGGACTCTCTTGTTCATCCGCATTCAAAAGAGTCGCAACTTCTTCTAAATCTAAGCGTTTTTTAGCCAAAGACTTTGCTAAAATAGGCGTAATATCTCTACTTTTAACATTCTTTAAGATTTCGATTATTTCTTGTTCATTAATCATTTTATTCTTTCTCTTCGTAAGAGTATTATAGAAAATACCCTTACCTTATTTTTCAACACCATATTTCTTTTTAAGATTTTTATCCTCATAATGAGTATGCAATTTATGATGAGCTTCATGTGAGCCTGGTGACTCTAAATAATCTTTATATAATTTAATAATATCAGGATTTTGTTGTGATTTATGAAGCTTTTGATCTACATCATTTTTATAAATTCCTGCCATCCGCTTTAACTTATAATCACGATCCTTAGAGGTTGGCTGTCCCCCACCATTTAAACAACCACCAGAGCAAGCCATAATCTCAATAAAGTCATAACTAACCTTACCTGCTTTTACATCATTTAATAATTTACGCGTATTTGCTAAACCACTGGCAACAGCAATATTAAATTTTTGACCATTAAGTTCAATCCCCGCAGATTTGATCCCTTCCATACCGCGTACAGCTTTAAACGCAAAATCATGCTCAGCAGGTGGATTTTCATCAAAATCCATAATAAATCGTAGTGCAGCCTCTGCAACCCCACCTGAACTTCCAAAAATCACACCAGCACCAGTTTTTTCGCCAAAAGGATGATCAAAAGGAGTATCCGCTAAATTTCTAAAATCAATCCCGCACTCTTTAATCATCTGTGCAAATTCTTGTGTCGTAATAGAAAAGTCAGTATTGGGATCTCCTTCAATTTTAAATTTATCCTTATCTTTTTCTTCTTTTTTAGCAGTACAAGGCATAATAGAAATAACTTTTAAATCCTTGCGGTTAATCCCCCACATCTTTGGGCCATAAGATTTAATAACAGAAGAAAACATCTCCTGAGGTGAACGACAAGAAGATAAATTTTTCTCAAAGTCTGGATAAAAGCTTTCTGCGAAATTAACCCATCCAGGGCAACAAGAGGTAACCATGGGGAAAGTTCCACCATTCTTAACACGACTAACAAATTCAGTAGCTTCCTCCATAATCGTCAAATCTGCACCAAAACAAGTATCAAATACATAATCAAAACCCATTGCCTTTAATGCCGTAACCATTTTATCCGTGGTAACTTCACCTGGAGCAAAACCAAAAGGTTCTCCAATTGCAGTTCTAACAGCAGGCGCTATCTGCACCACTACCGTCTTAGTTGGATCATTTAAATATTGCCAAACATCTTTTATATTCGAGGTATTCATTAACGCACCAGTAGGACAAACTTGAGTACACTGCCCACAACCGACACATTCAGTCTCATCAATATTTTTATTAAAAGCTGTAAGCACCTCAGCATCAGAACTTCTAAAACCAAAACCAATACAACCAACACTCTGAATTTCAGAACACATTCTAATACATTGACCACAAAGAATGCATTTATCAGGATCACGCGTTATACAAAGTCCAACATCTATTGGCGACTCTTTCTCGCGTCTTTTAAAACGAATATTATTAATCCCGTAATCTTTTGCAAGCTGTTGTAAGTTACAAACAGTGCTTTTCCCACAGGTATAACAATTTTGATGATGATTTGCCAATACTAACTCAAGAACAGTCTTCCTGATCCCTCGAACTTCTTTCGTATTACTTCTAATTACCATCCCATCAACAGGCGGAACTGAGCAGGAGGCAACCAAGCCACGCCCTTCAAGCTCAACCATACACATTCGGCAACCACCATGGATAGAAAGCTCTGAATTATAACAAAGAGTAGGGATTTCAATCTTCGCTTTTCGAATAACTTCTAAAATATTGCGTTCACCTTCAATAGGAACTTTAATATTATCAACCGTTAAAAAAAAATTTTCTTGCTTGTTCTCTGACATCATCTTACCCTCTTTTTACTGCATCAAATTTACACACATCAAAACAAACACCACATTTGATACATTTATCTTGATCAATTTCATGAATTTTTTTAACTTCACCGCTAATGGCATCAACAGGACACTTCCTCGCACATACAGTACAGCCAATACATGTCTCCCCTAAAATATCATATTCAATAAGATCTTCACATTCACCAACTGGACAAGTTTGCAAGTTAACATGAGCATCATACTCCTCTTTAAAATTTTTCATAGTGGATAAAACAGGATTTGGTGCAGTCTTGCCTAATGCACAAAGCGAAGCGAGTTGAACATTTTTACCTAAATCTTTTAAAGTCTCCAATGTTTCTGGGGTTGCATTGCCTTCTCTAATATCTTCAAGCATACTTTTCATCTGCTTCGTGCCCTCACGGCAAGGAGTACATTTTCCACAAGATTCATCTTGCGTAAATTTCATAAAAAAATCAGCAATCGAAACCATACAAGTTGTATCATTCATCACGACAAGCCCACCAGAGCCAACCATCGCACCAACACTTTTTAAAGAATCAAAATCAACAGGCAAGTCCCATTCAGATTTTGTCAAACAACCACCGCTAGGTCCGCCAATTTGGACAGCTTTGAAGGCATCATTATTAATCTTGCCATCTTTATCAATAACACCACCAGCAATATCAGAAATAATTTCACTAATAGTTGTGCCAAATGGCACTTCAATAAGGCCCGTATTTGCAACATGCCCAGTAATTGCAAAAGTTTTGGTTCCTGCCGCATTTTTCGTGCCAATTTTATTATATTCTGATGATCCCATAGCCATAATAACGGGAATAGTTGCTAAAGTTTCAACATTGTTAATCACAGTCGGAGAACCAAACAATCCATGCTCCGCAGGAAATGGAGGTTTTGGCATTGGCATACCTCGTTTACCTTCAACTGAGGCCATAAGTGCAGTTTCTTCTCCACAGACAAATGCCCCAGCACCTTCCATAACCCAAACCTTAAAGTTTTTTCCTGAACCAAAAATATTATTACCTAAAACACCAAGCTCTTCTGCTTGAACAATAGCCTTATTCATTCTTTCAACAGCTAAAGGATATTCTGTTCTCACATACACACAACCTTCATCAGCGCCAATAGCCTGTGCTGCGATCATCATCCCCTCTAAAACTCCATGAGGATTCCCTTCCATAACACTCCGATCCATAAAAGCTCCAGGATCACCCTCATCACCATTACAAATTATATATTTTTTAACTCTAGGTTCCTTCCGCGCTAAATCCCATTTTAAACCAGTAGAAAAGCCACCGCCTCCTCTCCCACGAATACCTGACTCCGTAATATCTCGACAAATTTCCTCATCAGTCATTTCTAAAACCGCTTTCGCCGCCATCAAATAACCGCCATTTAAAATATACTCATTTAATGATTCTGCTGCTATACGCCCACATGTTTTCAAAAGGAGTCTATGTTGTTTAGCGTAAAAAGGAATCTCTTTTACACCTTTACACTTCTTCTCACTCCTTGGATCGAGATAAAGAAGTCTATCAATAACTCCATCAGATTTAATAGATTCTTTTACAATCTCTTTCACATCAGCAGCCTGAACCTTCGTATATAAAATCTCATCTGGTAAAACTGTTACAAGAGACCCCATTTGACAAAAACCTTGACAACCACTTTTTGCAATACTTAAATCTTTACCCTTATCTTCCTTCTTAAGATCAACAGTAACATCCAGACCTTCTTCCGCCAAAACTTTCAAAAACTCATCATAAACTTTATCACCGCCATTTGACATACAACCTGTTCCACCACAGAGCACAACGCGTTTTTTAAACGATGAAAAGGTTTCGTCCATCTCTTGTTTTAATTTCACTAATTCTTCTCTATTAATACACATAACTATGCCTCCAAATCATCCATAAGTTTCATAACCTTATCTAAGGTCATATCACCATGTACTTCATCATTTAAAACAATAACTGGCGCCAAACCACAAGCCCCAAGGCAAGACACAGTCTCAACAGTTATAAAGCCATCATCACTTGTTACTTTCTTATCCTTAAGTAAAAATCGTTTCTTTAACGCTTTAATGATATCTCCAGATTTTTTAACATGGCAGGCTGTTCCATCACAAATTTTAATAATGTTCTTGCCCTTTGGCTCAAGTGTAAAATGTGAGAAAAAAGTTGCCACACCATAAACTTTAGAAGGAGGAATATTTAAAGTAGTTGCAATGTATAAAAGCGCATCTTTTGGCAAGTACCTAAATTCTTTCTGTACATCTTGTAAAATTGGAATTATTTTGGAAGGATCATTTTTGTGTTTCTGCAAAATTTTTGCAATCACATCAAAGTCAACAACGGATTCACTCATTTTTCTACCTCTTTTTTTATTGTCATCTTAAACAAAATAAAACAATTCCAAATCAAACTAAATGCTTAATATAATTGTTTATCACTTTGTTTAAGATGACAAGTATTTGATTATCTAATTTGCTTAATTCGACTAGCTAACACTAGAAACGAACCAGCAATATTTTCATGTTTAACCACAACATTTTGAGGAATAAGTAACCTAATCGGAGCAAAATTCCAAAGAGCTTTTACACCACATTCAACTAGCTTATTAGCTAAAGTTTGTGCATATACTCTTGGCACTGTCAACACTCCAACATCTATCTCTGTTTTACTCAGATGCTCAGCCATATTTTTAATATCTAAAACTTGATGTCCATCAATGTAAGTATCTATCTTATCAGGGTTATTATCAAAAACAAATTTGATATCTAAACCATACTCATCAAAACCTTTATATCTCAACAAAGAATAGCCAAGGTTCCCAGCACCGATTAAACATGCTTTCACCCCTTTCCCAAAGCTTAAAAACCTATCCAAAGAATCCCGCAAATCTTTAATGTGATAGCCGACTCTAGGTTTACCAACAATATCCGTTATTGATAAATCTTTACGAACCTGGATAGGTAATAAGTGAAGGTTTTTGGCAATCTTTGTACAAGAAATAAATTCTTGACCACTTGCTTCCACTTCTTTCAAATATTTATGATAAACCGAAAGTCTTTTAATTGTAGGTTCTGAACACATTGAAAAACACCTTACTCTAATTTTTTATCTTTCAAAATTAAAACACTAATCGATATTTTTTTATCTATTTAAATAACATTATACTTTTAAAATGTATTTTTGCAAGTATTTTCTACGAAATAAATAAATTGTTTAGATATTTAAAATAAAAATCATTTCCTACTTATAGCTGGAAATTAAAAATTATTAATTTAAAAATTTTCACTCATTGATAAAAAGCTATTTTGGAACTTTATTAAGCAAATCTCGTAACTTTACTCTTGCTCTAAAAAGACGCGTTTTTAAAGTAGATTCATTATATCTCAAAGTTTCCGCGGCTTCTTTATAGCTTAAATGTTCCAGATCACATAACACAATAGGCATTCGGTATTTGTCTTCGAGGACATTTATAGCACCTAAAATTTTATTTTGCTCTTCTTGGTCTATCAAAATATTCACAGGATTTTTATCTACATGCGAAACATATTCTTTCGTGTACTCACGATCATCTTCTTCAAGATAATAGATATATTTATTAAGTGTTTTTTGTTTACGCCTTTTTCGTGAAACCCGATCCAAAAGAATCCAATTAAGCCAAGTCAAAAAAGCACACTCTTGTCGAAAGGATTTAATTTTTTTAAAAGCATCAATAAATACTTCCTGCACCAAATCCATTGCATCATCTTTATTACCAATAAACCAATAAGCTGAGTGATAAATCTTTAGCTCATACTTTTTAATTAAAGTTTCAAAAGATTTTACATTAAGCTTTTTAGCTTGTTTTATTAATTCATTTTCATTCATACTTATTATTTCTTTCATAAAAAAATAACAGGATATTTCTCTATGACATATTTAAAACATCCTCACCAGATCTTCCACCACCATACTCCAGACTATCATTTTCCATCTCACCTTGAGCTTTTAGAATAACTTCTTTATCAATAGAACCAATACCTGACACCCCAAAAGTAAGCCCCGAAGGTAAAGAAAGCTCAACTTTAGTCCCTTTACTATTTGTAACCTCAACATCTTCCCGACCTAAAAAATTTTGAACCCTAGGCTTAATAATCTCATCAATAATACGATCCTTTTTATCTAAATATGCATAAATAGTTCCACTTTTTACACCTCTAATTGAATATTTGGCATACAGTCTAGAAGCATAATAAGAAGCCATCTCAAGTTTCTGTTTATCCATTAAATAGTCTGCAAGTGCCACCATCCCTAAAAGCAAAAACATAATAATAGGCGCTATCAGAATAAACTCCACAATCGCCTGAGCTTTTTTGTGATTAAGATCTTTTAAAAACATCAATGATACACTCCTTTTTCTTGAGTAGGAGAGAGCCGTGCTTTAAACTCAGGTTTTGGATTAGGCCAAACACTAGCATCTTTACGTGTCATTTCCCCAAGTGCCACAGCCTCAAAAATAAAGCTCTCACCCCACAATTCAAGCTCTTTTTGCAACACTACAATTGAATAAGTGTAATGATCAGCATGAGTCATCCATGCTGGGATATGATCTAATAAAACCAACTTCTCAAAAACTTTCCCGACTTCAGTCGTATTTTTATATTGAATATTTATATATTGCCGCCTAAAATCAAGGGGTGTGAATTGCTGGTCAAAAAGCAAAGCATCTTTATCATTTTTAAGGATAAAATTTTCTGCTAACTTTGGTAGTAAATTAGCATAAATACTAGCAAACTTATCTTGCTGATTTTGATGAAGAGGCAGGACTCCAATATATCCACCACCACCAAAATAACTTTGATAGTCCACTGTTCCCGCAAATGTATGAGGTGTTGAGCGGTCAAGAAGGTCAATCCCTGACTGATGATAGTCAGGAAAAACAATATTTTTATCTCCAGAAGGGTATTTCAAAATATAATTCTTATCTGCAATAGCATTAAATGCCCGAGCTTGGTAAGTCGCTATAGCTAATGCTGCGGCATCAACTGCTTTTTGCAACTTTACTTTAGCAATAGAAAGTTCTGTTAAATTGATCATTAAATAAGCAAAGGTCATCATTGCGGTAAAAACAAAAAGAAACATATACATTATTTGACCTCTTTGTCTTTTTTTCATAAACACCTTCTTATTTGAGTAATATAATTTTAATAGCTTAATTTTTCATATCAAACAAAACCCCTCAATGTATCTTAATGTCTAAAATGTCTTTGTCCAGTAAAAATCATTGCAATATCATGCTCATTACAAGAATTAATAACTTCATTATCTCGAATTGAACCACTCGGCTGAATCACAGCTTTAATACCATACTCTGCAATCAACTCAATAGAGTCTTTAAACGGGAAAAATGCATCAGAGGCTAATACTGCACCATGAATATCAAACCCTGCCTTTATAGCTTTATTAATTGCAATTTCAACAGAATCAACTCGGCTCATCTGCCCTGCTCCAATACCTAAAACCGCACCATTTTTTGCCAAAACAATAGCATTAGACTTAACATGTTTGCAAACATGCCAAGAAAACTCTAAGTCTTGTTGTTCTTCTTCGCTTGGTTTCCGTTGACTGGCTACGATTCGTTCGCCAAGATCTTTACAGTCTTTTTCTTGTACTAAAAAACCGGTAAACACTCGTTTATATTCAAGAACATCTTCTGCATGACCATTCATCTTAATAATTCTTAAATTATTTTTAGTGAGTAAAACCTTTAAAGCATCTTCTGCAAAATCAGGTGCAACGACACATTCAGTAAAAATTTTCACAATCTCATCAGCAGTAACTCTATCAACCTTTTTATTCGTTGCAACAATGCCACCATAGGCACTAATAGGATCTGTTAATAAAGCTTTTTTATATGCAGAAGCTAAGTTCAAATCGGTCCCAACACCGCAAGGATTGTTATGCTTAACAATTACAACGGCTCTTCTTTTAATATCAGAAATAATATTCCACGCTGCCTCAATATCTAGGAGATTATTATATGAAAGTTCTTTCCCTCCCAGTTGTTGCCAGTTAATGGATGTCTTATCATCATCATCTAAGTAGTATGCTGCCTGCTGATGTGGGTTCTCACCATAATGTAAATCAAAATTTTTTATTAATTTTTTATTAACCTGATTCGGGAAAAGCTTTTTCCCATGATTATTATTTAATAAATAATTATGAATTAGATTATCATAAGCACTTGTTTCAATAAATACTTTAGAGGCTAAAATTGCACGCTTTTCTAAAGAAATCCCCTCTTCTTTCCCTAGTTCTTGTAAAACCATATCATAATCCTTATTATCACAGACAACCACAACGGACTCATAACTCTTTGCAGCAGAACGCAACATTGATGGTCCACCAATATCAATATTTTCAATCATTTCTTCATGCATAACATCATCTTTTTCTAACATTTCTTTAAACGGATAAAGATTAACGACAACCATATCAATATATTCTATTTCATGTTTGCTCACCTCTATCACATGTTCATCAAGATCACGCTTTGCAAGCAATGCACCATGAACCTTAGGGTGTAGCGTTTTTACTCTCCCATCTAATATTTCGGGGAATCCTGTAAAGTCTGAAATGTCTCTCACTTTAAAACCTAAATCAGAAATAAATCTATGAGTGCCACCGGTAGAGATAATTTCCACCCCCATATGTATTAATTCTTTTACAAAATGCTCTAAACCTGTTTTATCTGAAACACTAACCAGCACTCGTTTAACTTTCATAACTTTCTCCTCATTTGAAATAATAGATAAAATATGATGATTTCAAGATAAATTAATGACCTGTAACAGTTCTTTAACAGTTCCCTTAATTTTAATAACTTCTTTTGAACTTTTAATTGCATTATCCGGATCTTTTAAACCATGCCCAGTCAAAACACAAACAATATTACCTTTTTTGTTTTTATCAATCTTGCCTTCATGGACAGCCTTAATAAGCCCTGCCACACTAGCAGCAGATGCTGGCTCACAAAAAACACCTTCCAAGCGGCTTAGTAATTGATAAGCTAAAATAATCTCATCATCTTCAACCATATCAATCAATCCACCGGATTCATCCCGTGCTAATTCAGCAAACTTCCAGCTAGCAGGATTTCCAATTCTGATAGCCGTTGCCAATGTTTCCGGATTATTCACCTTATGCCCTAAAACAATAGGTGCAGATCCTGCTGCTTGGTACCCCATCATTTTTGGCTTTTTCTTAGCAAAACCATGGTCAAAATATTCGTTATAACCTTGCCAGTAAGCTGTAATATTCCCTGCATTTCCCACAGGAATAAAATGATAATCAGGTGCATCTCCTAAAGCATCTATGATCTCAAAAGCCCCAGATTTCTGACCTTCAATCCGATATGGATTCAAAGAGTTTACCATTACAATCGGGTATTTCTGAGAAATCTCACACACCATATTTAAAGCATCATCAAAATTACCCTCTATTGACACCACTTTTGCATTATGCATAAGAGCCTGAGAAAGCTTACCAAAAGCAATTTTTCCATCAGGAATCAACACCACACACTCCATGCCTGCACGAGCTGCATAAGCCGCTGCAGATGCAGAAGTATTACCAGTTGAGGCACAAATTACAACTTTAGCACCTTCTTCCTTAGCCTTAGTAATGGCCATGGTCATCCCTCGATCTTTAAATGATCCTGTCGGATTCAGCCCCTCATATTTTAAAAAAATGTCAGCCTTAATATTAAGCTCTTTTTTCAAGTTTTTTGCTTCAATTAGCGGAGTGTTTCCTTCACAAAGAGAGACAATACATGTCTCCTCTTTTACAGATAAAAACTTCCTGTAATGATCAATAAGACCCTTATATCTATTCATACATTAAACTTCCTTTTTTTTAATTATCAAAATAATTTAATCGTTTAAATATCAAAATAGGCTCCAAAAAAAAAATTAAAAACTAACTTTTCCCAGATTATATAATGTATTCTTAATCAGTTAAGAATGACAAGCTTTACTTTCTTCTGCTGCAGTTTTTCTAATATAAAAAGGTTTTATATCTTGATAATGTGTAGGCTTTAAATTTTCAAAATCGATAAACTTAATTAAATACTTCCCCGAGCTGCCTGATGCTTCAATAAAAACTTTATTAATAGGATCAATATTTTCTTTCTTTAAGATACTATAATCTGTTATGCGACGACCTTTAGAACTATAGGTAGCAGAATAAAATTCCCCCCTTAAAGCATCTTGCAAAACGACGATCTTATTTTTATTAACTTTATTTATTCTCAAAAACTTATACATCAAAACATCAAGCCCCACCACTCCATAAACTTTGATATTGAGAACTTGAGCAATAGCCCTAGCAACAGAAACTCCAACACGAATTCCAGTAAAAGATCCTGGTCCTATATTAACAACTATTTTATTAAGGTCTCTGAGTGTTAAATTATTCTCTGTTAAAATTTGCTCAATTAAAGGTAAAGTTTTTTCACTATGGACAAGACCTTCATTGATCATTATAACTTTGTACTCTCTGCCTATTTTCAGACTCACTTCACACATTTTGCTTGTTGTATCTATTCCAAGAATAACAGACATAAACATTCCTTTTTATATAAAAAATAAATGGGGCACTTCTAATTAGATTTTATATTATAAAATTTTTATAAAAAAAAAGCGACAGCCTGATTTCTAAAAATCAAGCTGTCACATAATGTATTATAATATCACAAATAATCTCTAAGTATCATATCAATGAAACATCAATCCTTGATACTTCACCATTCCTTACCTTGAATGCGTATTCCGCTATAATTTTATTACCAAAAATTTCTATAATTTCTCCATCATCTAAAGTTAACTTATAACCTTCGATTTTAGCATCGTAGCTATTTTTAAGGTTATCATTTCTATAAACGACTAAAGTTTTAGACAAAAATTTAAAAGCAAATGAATTAGCGGGAATTTCAACGTGATTAATAACACATTTCTCGCATTTAGAATAAAGCTCAATCACACTTTTTTCTTTGGTAAAAAGGTCCGCTGAAACTTGGGGTTTAAACTCTAAAACAAGCTCTTCTTTTTGCATAGTAAAGGGCTTTAACCCTGAAGTCATCGCCAACCAAATTGAAATAAATTCTGCAGTAGAACCTGAAAGTCGCGAAACAAATCCCTGTCCATGAATTTCAGGCTCAGGATGTGCACTACTAACAACAAACGATGAGTTTTCAAAAATACTACGACCATATTTTTCAGGATCCATAAAAGGAACAAGTGCCGTATGCGCAAGATCAAAAAAAGATTTTGACATCCCATTCCTTAAAAGTTCAAGTAAATATTTATACTCCATATGCGTCCAAATTGATTCATTCTCAAGCCAACCAGGAGTAAAAATCTTAATACGACCAGTTGCAAGCTCGACGCCATCAAGTGGGGCATTTACCTTAATCATTTTAAGTTTCTTATCATAAAGAGCACTATTCATTAAGTTTTTATGTAATTTATCAGCCTCATGAATATTAGGACCAAGCCTTAAATAATGAACAGGACCTTCTAAAAAAAGTGGTAAATCTTTTCTTTCAAATGCTGTAATCTTGATACATTGATTACCATTTGAATTAACTTTCCCTGTAAGGGGTTCATGCTTAGTAGCTATATATTCAATATTAGTAAAAACAACTCCTGATTTATTATCCAGAGCTTTATTAAGACCTTCATTAACCTTAACTAAAAACACATCCGCTATCTTTTTCAGATCGCTTACTTTAACCGCTACCTCTCCACCTGAGATACCATAAAGTGTCTGTTCCCGATACTTTTCTTTTGCAGTATGAGTCTCATCCCAAAAATCAAAATTATTTAAATTTCTAATAGTAATGTTTTCAAGCTTATGGAGTAAATCCATACTCTCTTCCATAACATTAACTTTCAAAACAGCAATATTATCTAAAGCATTTTTAATCGTTAATAAAAGGCGTTTAAGCTCAAAAGACTCTGCAGTAGAGCTACCAAAGGTCCCAGGCAAACCATTAAGTGCATCACACCAATTAGGCTTATCCGTTTCCATCTCAACACCGACACCTTCAGGGTCGAGTGAAGCATACTTGTTCGCTAAAAGCGAAAATAATTTATTTAAAAGATTTGTCTGATAAACTTCCCCTTTACCAAAAGCTTTTCTAACAACATTTTTATGAGTTAAGCGAGACTGAATCAACTCTTCCTTCTCTTCATGGTTAATCACGCCATTTAGCTGTCTTGGCTCATCTAAAAAAATTACATGCTTTTCTGTTCTCGGTGTAACAGAGTGAGAATCATCATAAAAAGTATAATTTGTATTATTAAGAAAAAGATCATCAATTTTATCAGGAAAAATTGATAAAAAACTTTCAATTAAATCAATATTATAATGCCAGTGATCTGACCAATAGCCCTCTGAATGTTCTGCATTTGTGACTTTTTCTGAATTTTTTATTAAACTTACCAAAACTTCTTTATTACAAATGTCCATGTGATGGTTCTCTATAAAATTATAAAGACTTCCTATCGTTATTGGCTTTGATAAATATTCAAGTAGTAACTTTTTCTGATTAGTGGTTAAACCCAAAATACTGGCAATAAATGACTCTTTATTAACAACATCAAAGGTAACACCTAAAACCTTTAAAGGATTAAAGCCATCCAGCTGAATTAAATTCATAAATTCAACTAATATTGAATCTTTTAAGTGTTGATTAAAGAAAATATCACTACGTCTATTCTGATTAACATCACGATAATTCCCATTTCCTTGAGAGTAGTACTCAGGTAAAATCATAAAATTATTATATTCTCTCTCCATATCACCATGAATTCTTGAATAAACATAATACGTAGTCTTAGATTCCCCTTCTCCAATAGAAACAGGATAGCCACCACGAAGTAAATTATCAATAAAATTTTGTTCACAGTAGTTGTCAAATTTTTGTAAGGAAGATTTAGTTAGGACATCCCCAGTAATTTGGTTAATGATTTTTTTGTTTTCTTCTTCTTTTTGATTAATATAATCATCTTGCATAAAAATCTTAATGAACTTATCTATATCTTTTGCATTATGAGCATGACCAACAGTAGAGTTATAAACAAAAGTTTTCCCTGACTCAAGCTCTACTTCAAAATGCCCCATACCAGATGGAGTTTTATTTTTTCCTGTTAAATGTGGATTAAACCCAAAATCCTCATCTGCAATAAATTTATCCGCATATTCAAAGTTTCGAACTTCCCCAAAAATATTATCTGGATCAACAATAAACTCAGGAAAAACTTTCTGCCCATCTTTTTCATAGTATCCAACATAAAAATTTCCACCATAAACAGGGACAACTTCTGGACGATCCTGTGGTTCCACTGGCAGTTTATAGACTGGTACTTTCTGTTCATCTGAGAAGAAAACTCCATTATACCAGCCTTCAGCTAGCCTTGAAATATTTTTAAGCAAAAAGTCCATCGTCCCATAAGGAATAATAATGGGAAGCCCCTCTAAACATTTAATATTTTTATTGCTTGTCGAAATATTTTTAATACTTAACTTTCGCATTAAAGCAGGAAAAACTTCATTAGGGAGCGTAAAATATTCAACAGTAGTTTCAATACCTAGGTCTTCATTAATATCTACAATTTTAACAACATATGATGTAATATGCATTCGTTGGATACTTTTTTTAGCTGGAGCATTCTTAAATGGTTCATAATATTGTCCATCAACTTTATAAAAAGTCCTAAAGCCCTGTGTAGGCGTCTGCCGATAAGCTTTATTCGCTGCAGAAAATTCTATAATTGCACCATCTTTATCCTTGGTCCCAAAACAAGAAATAGCTTGTCCTCGATTCACATAATAACACCACATTGGTTTTCCAAATTCCCCTGCAATTGCAGGAAAAAAACTAGCAAAAGATTTAGCATTATTATAATCTTCAATAATAAATTCTTGACCTTTTACTTCATACTTTACATCTTTCATTTTTTTCATTTCTCCTCACAAAAAAAATATTTCAATTCATTTTTAAAACAGATCGTTTATGTTAAAAAAATTTGTATTTTTAGTCAAATTATTTAATTCATTATAGCTAAAAAAAGCTTAGCAATAAATGATATATATCATAAACTCATTCCAACTAATAAATAGCAAGTAAAAATATTTTAGAATATAGCATTCTCCTTATCTCTCTCATGCCAAGATTTAGTTAAATAATAAAATACAAGTATTAACTCCTTCTATTTATGTTTACCAAAAAAAACTATTTCTGCCATTAAAGTCCATCATTAACCCCATGAAACAGAAACAAAACGAGCATCAAAATTTTCATCATACTCAAAGTATAAAACAGTAAAATCTAAGGGCCAAATATCACGAGCTTTCTCTGCCCATTCCACAATACAAATATCCGCCGAGGCTAGATAATCATCCCAGCCTAAGTACTCAGCATCTTTAGTAGAATCTAACCGATAAAGATCAAAATGCAAAATATTGAAGTCATTAATTGATTGCGTATACTCATTAATCAATTTAAAAGACGGACTATTCACAGTATCAGCAAACCCTAATTTTCTAACAAGTTCCCTTGTAAAAAAAGTTTTACCAACTCCAAGCTCTCCAATTAGAAAAATATTATCTCCCTTTTTAACTTTTTTAGCAAATTCAATAGCAAATTTTTTAGCATCTCGTTTGGTTTTAAGAGGTATTTTCATTTTAAAATTTCACATCCTGTACTTGTTAAAACAATAGTATCCTCAATCCTTACACCAGATTTACCTTGAATATAAAGCCCAGGTTCAATAGTAATTACCATATTTTTTTTAAGAATTATATCTTGCTGTAATGCGATCATTGGTTTCTCATGAACATCCAAACCAACACCATGCCCAGTAGAGTGCAAAAAATATTCTACCTTATCTTTAAAAAGCTCTCTTGTTTTTGCATCAACTTCTCCAGCTGTTTTTCCCGGCTTCACAAATTCTAAGACCTTTTCTTGAACTTCTTTTACTCTCTTAAAAATATCAGAATCTTCTGCAAAATAAGTCCGTGTCATATCCGCACAATAATGTTCATACTTAGCACCAAAGTCAACCAAAACAGACTCGCCTTTTTTATACTTTACATCCGCAGGAATATAATGAGGATAAGCTGTATTTTTGCCAAAAGCAACAATGGTATCAAACGCTTGACTACCTGCTTTTGCAATTAATAAGATATTGATCTTTTTTGTCAGCTCAGATTCTGTCATCCCCTCTTCTAAAATTTCAGGAATTTGTTGTGCAATATGAGCAGTGATACTACAGGCTTTACGAATTTTAAAAAGCTCACTATTATCTTTAAGCATTCGCATCTCAGCTAAAATTGAATAAAAATTTTTAAGATTAAAAATATTATCTAACTTTTTATAAAGTCCATAGTTTAAGGCTGGAAGAGAGAGGGTTAAATCAAGAATTTTATGTTTTATTTTAAATTTTTTAAGCTCTTTAATTAAACTTTCTTCCACGATAACTGGAACGACATCAGGGGCAACTTCTAATAGTTGTGCATAAAGCATTTTTGGGGTAAAAAAATAAGGCTGACCATCAACAAATAAAAGTGGATATGGATTACCCTTAAAACCTGTAATATAAAATTTATTAGACTCATCCATCTCCAAATAAGCTTTTATTTTATTACGATCTAACAGTTTACTAAATTTTTTAATTCTTATGTTCATGATCTCAATTTTAGCAGGATTTTATCCTCCATACAAGGCATGTTTTTGTTGTAGGGATATCGACAGAAGATATCCCTACAGAGGATTTCTAAACGCAGAAAAAAGCACAGTTTTCGTCTCCTTGAAAAAATTTTCAATACTTCTCGCAAACTGTACTTTCTAAGCTTATGGCTATTTTAGCAAAGAATTACGAAAAAATTGCGAAGAATATACGAAAAATGTACGAATTTTTTTAGCGTGCAAAATATCAAATTTATCTAAAAAATAAATAAAAGAATCAACCGTAATAAATAAAATATAAGTTCAGGAAGTTATTACCTTTTTTAGAAAATAAATCAGGTCTCTAATCGTTCAATACAAGCCCCTAGCTTTTGCAGTTTTTTTTCAATGTTTTCATATCCACGATCAAGATGGTAAACACGGTGAATCTCCGTTTCTCCTTCTGCAATCAAAGCAGCTAAAACTAAGGCCGCAGAGGCCCTCAAATCAGTAGCCATAACCGGAGCACCTTTCAAAGACGAGTTACCACCAACAAAAACAGTGTGTCCATTAATTGTCAAATTCGCCCCCATTCTTTCAAGCTCAGGAATATGCATAAATCTATTCTCAAAAACAGTCTCAGTAACAAGACTTGCACCATCCGCTTGGGTCATATAAAGGACCCATTGTGCCTGCATATCAGTGGGAAACCCAGGGTAAGGTAAAGTCTCTATATTAATTGGCTGAATTCTCGAAGTTCCAAATACTCTCAAACATCCATTCTCTTCTATAATTTTCACTCCAGAATCTTGCATTTTCGTGGTCAAAAAATCTAAATATTTAAGTTCAATATTTTTAATCAAAACTTCTTCAGCACAAAGTGCTGCAGCAATCATAAATGTTCCTGCTTCAATCCGATCACTTATAACCTTATGCTCAACACCAGAAAGTTTCCGAACACCTTCAATCTGAATTTTATCAGAACCATAACCAATAATTTTAGCGCCCATTTTATTCAAAAACTCACAAAGATCAATAATCTCTGGCTCCTTTGCAACATTTTCTAAAACGGTAAGCCCCTCAGCCAAGGTAGCGGCCATCACTAAGTTCTCTGTTGCACCAACACTTGGAAAATCCAAAACAATTTTTGTCCCAAATAATTTAGCACATTTCAAACGAACATACCCTTTGTCAAGCGAAATAGCTGCACCAAAATGTTTAAAACCATCAAGATGAATGTTTATTGGTCGAGCACCAATTGCACATCCGCCAGGCAAAGAGACTTTGACATGAAAGTATCGTGTAAGAAGAGGTCCCATTACTAATGCTGAAGCACGCATCTGTTTAACCAAATCATATGGTGCTTCTGTCTTAATAGCTGTTGTTTGTTTAATTAAAATCTCTCGCCCATTTCTTTGGATAGTTTTACCAAGATGTTCTAAAACTTTGATCATCGTAGTAATATCACGCAAATCAGGAATGTTTTGTAAAAGAATATCTTCGTCCGTTAAGATTGTTGCCACCAAAATTGGTAATGCTGCATTTTTTGCACCATGGATTTCAACCTCACCATTTAGCTTACAGTTACCAGTTATTACTAGTTTATCCATTAGTTTCCTCTCAGGTAACAGAAAAGTTAATAGCTTTTAAGAAAGCCTACGCACACTTAAAACCCTATCTAATCCTTGTAAGTCCTTTATTAAGTTAAATTCACCAAAACCATTTAATTCTAATTTTTCTGTAATTAAAAAATTTAATTCTGGATCAATTTCTAACACTAAATACCCGCCAACCTTTAAGTAGTCCAAAGCCTGATCAATCAATCTTGAATAAAATATTAAACCATCTTCTCCACCATCGAGTGCAATTTTTGGTTCACACTTAACTTCTTTCCTTAAAGTAGACAAGACTGAAGTTTTAAGATAAGGGGGATTCGCTGTAATAATATCCACCATTCCTTTTAAAGAAAATATTTTTAATGGTAATAAAATATCACCATGAAGAAATCGAACATCCCTCAATGTTTGATTCAATAAGCTATTTTCATGTGCAACTTTAACAGCTTTTAAATTAATATCAATCCCGTAAATGAAATATAATATCTTATTTAGATGTTTAGCCAAACTAATGGGAATATTTCCACTACCTGTAAAAGTATCAACAATCAAAATTTTACTATTAATATCAAATTTTTGAAAAACTTCCATATTCCTAGAGACACGCAAAACTTCTTCAACAAGAAATTCTGTCTCAGGTCGTGGGATTAAAACATCTGGGGTAACTTTAAAGGTGAGACTCATAAATTCTTTTTTACCCAGAATATAAGCAATCGGTAAGCCTTCAATCCGTTTTTTAATATTAACCTTAAAATCAGCTAACTCTTTTAAGGTTAATAACCTATCAAAATTTAGGTATAAGTCAAGGCGTTTCATCGCCAAAACTCCAGATAAAATAAGCTCCGCATCAAGTCGTGACTCGAGGATAGAATTAGCCTTAAAAAATTTAGTAGTCCAATCAATTATTTCAGCTACAGCCCAATCTTTTTTCTGGTTATCAGTCATCAACTATACTTCCAAAACAACTTTAGATACTACTTTCAATAGTTCTATATTGGTATTCCATAATATAAGTTCTTTTTTTCTGCTCTTTACTCCTAATAAACTTTCTATAATCTTTTAGATAGCTTAACCATTCTTGCATATCCAAATAGTCTATAAAAATAGAACGAGAAATCTTGTACACTTGAAAATAATTATATAAATAACTATACAAGGCAACTGCATCTGGACTTAAAGCGGCATTAACTATACTCGCATCAAATCTTTTTTTAGCTAGCAAGGCAAGATTAATCTTACTATTAATTTCATTATTCGTCTCTGTAAATAATTCATGTTTGAGGGTTTCTATAGATTCATCAACTACTGGAAAATCTTGTTGCCATCTAAGAACCACTGATTTTTGCAAATTTTTATAATAATAGGAATCTTTATCAAGTGCTTTATACATATTTTCGAAATTCTCTTCAGTTAACCCATACTTTTCAATATAATTCAATAAAAAAAGATCACTATTTTGGATATTAGAGATCTTAGCATCAGTTCTGTGGAAAAGATTTGTTCTTACTTTCATAAATAAATCTTTTGGTGCCTGATATTCAAGATATGGAGCATAGTCACTGTTCATCCTCCCAACTTTAGAAACAATTTCTTTTGAGCGAGTGGCACCTGCTACTTGAAGTAAAAATAAGCTTGAGACATCATAAACACCTACCTTAGCTAACTCACTCTTAAGTATGGGCTCCTCTAAGCGTTGAGTAAGCTTTTCTATATCAATATTCAAAGGATTTTTAGTAGCAAGACATAAAATATCATTACCTTTAACGCTCCAAATATAAATATAAGGAAAAACATGGTTCATTGTCCGAAGAATAACCTCTGCAGTTTTTGTGCTCATTTCATAAGCATGAAACCATTGCATAAATATGCCATCATCCAGCAGTTTAGAATGAATCTCTTGAAAAAATTCTTTAGAATAGAGCCCGCCAATTCCACTAATCCAAATATTCGATGGCTCACTTGCTATGATATCATATTTTCTATCAATAATTTTAAGCAAAGTTACTGCATCTTCAATATAAACATGTGTTCTAGGGTCAGCAAAGTAAGCATTATTGTAATCTTTAAAATAACGACTACCTATATAAACTTCTTTAGAAATCTCAGCGATATCTAACCTTTCAATAGGATGCCTTAAAACTGCACCACAAGTCATACCGCTTCCAATTCCAATATTTAGAACATTTTTTGGATCAGGATGCAGCAACAAAGGAACATGAGAAGAAAGCAACTGTGTTTTTACATCACCAGAAGTTGAAGCATCAGTTTTCCCATTTACTTTTAGAAATAACTCTTTACCATTAATCTGTTTACCTACGACAACTGTAACTTGTGTTCCATCTTTATGATAAACAACTTTTTTTCTTCTCTGAGTATCTGCAAAACTTTTATAAGTTTTAAATTTATGACGCTTTCTGAATACACCACTACTTAAAATTGTTGGACTCCAATCAGGAGAAAAAAACAAAAATAAACCTGAAAAAACAAGAATAACAGGAACCTTTATTAATGATTTTTTAGGTTTATATACCGTAAGTAAAATAACCCCCATTAAAATATTAACAATAATCGCAAACTTAAAAGTCCCTTGAATATTTAATGCAGGAATGAGAAAAAACCCCGTAATGAGACTTCCTAAAACAGCACCAACTGTATTAACTGAAAAAACCTTCCCAATAGATTTACCTAAGTTCTTTAAATTACTGGAAGCCAATGTTGTTGTTAATGGTAATGCCATACCAAAAAAGATGGTAGGGATTACAATAACTATAAAACAAAATAGATATTTAAAGGATTCAAAAAGTAAAAACATACTCTCTTCTTTTGGAATAGTATTCTTAATAACGCTGAAGATATAAGGTAATCTCTCATAGAAAAGCATAGAAAGCAGAACAGATAACCCAATAACAATATGACAAATAGCAATAAAATAAAAAGGTCTTATTTTACTTTTATTAAAGTTAATTTTTGAAATAATAATACTTCCAATAGCAATACCAGAAATAAATGCTGCAAGCATTATTGCAAAGGAATAAGTTGATGATCCAAGAATTAAAGCAAATAAACGAAACCATGCTAATTCATAAGACATCGAAATAAATCCTGAAACTGCTGCTGAGATAAGCAAAAATAATAAAGCATTTTTTGATATTTCAGGAATAACAAAGCTACTTCCTTCTATCTTATTCTCAGGAACTAAAATTGTCTCAGAATTAATCTTATTTTTAATAAAAAAGACTATAGCACCAACAGTAAGACTCAAAAATGCCGCAATAAATAATGACTTATTAATACCAAAAACAGGAATCAAAAAAAATGCGGATACAAGGGCTCCAGAAACAGCACCAAAACTATTTATTGAGTAGAGGCGTGAAGTTTCTCGTTGAACATCAGATTTTTTACCTATAAAGGCATGAGCCATAAAAGGAAGTGTTCCCCCCATTAAGATACTTGGAATTAATAAAATAGGAGCAGAACATAAAAGTTTTAAAAAATGAATAAACATTGACCCAGGAGTAGAACCTTGCACCATAAAAATAAAAAACTTTCGCATAACAAGAAATATAAGTGGTGTTAAAATCGCATATATCCCAATCCCTATTTCTAAGTATGCATATGCTGATAAGTAAGACTTTATCCTATCGGCCATTTTCCCAAAAATAAAATTACCAAGTGCAAGCCCTCCCATAAATAATGCAAGAACCATCGCATGTGCATAGGTTGTGTTACCAATAAATAAACCTAGATACCTAGACCATAAAACCTCATAAATAAGTCCACAACTCCCTGAGATAAAAAACAAAAAATATAGTTTATTTTTATTTTGATCCATCTTCTCCTACCTTTTTATCCTTAATTTTTCTTTATTTAATAATATAATTGGGATGATTATAAATAAAATTTCCCTAATAAAATTGATAGAAAGACACCCAATCAGCCTATCAAATAATAATTTTGTAAGTCATTTTATAGCTTATTTTATAATTTATTACAAAACTTATTTTTATGCGGCTAAAATCTATACTGTACCCCATTAAGAAATTTATAAAAAGTGAGAATATTAATATAATAAAATCACTTAAATTAATGGAGGTCCTTTTAAAAAAATGAAAAATAATTACTCCTCTCAAAACAAATTTAATATTGTGCTAGAAGCACTTAGTGGTAAAATTGAAATTTCTAAACTATGTTATAAGTATAACATCTCTC
>JAAEPJ010000049.1 GCA_024222485.1 bacterium
TATTTAATATCTCTTACTAAGTAATCTAGAGTTACACCTAAAACATCAGCTATTTTAATAGCAACACCTATTGAAGGAATATTTTCTCCTCTTTCATATTTTCCAATTATATCACCAGAAGTTCCAATAAGTTTACCTAAGTCAGCTTGACGTATTTTTTTCTGCTTTCTAATTAAACTCAATCTGTCTGCAAAAGCCATATTTATAGTTTATATGAGGTATTTAAGATCAATTCATAAATATAGCTTACCAATAAGTTAAAAACAATTTCGAAAACACTTGCATGCAAAAGTTAAATGAGTTAGATTTATGATATATTTATCATATAAAAATATTTTAAATTTTTTTACCATGCTAGAACACCAAGAAAAAGAGAGATACTTAACGATCCAAGGAAAAAGCAGAACAACAAACTGGAGTTATAATAGAAAGATAAAAATTCCAGAGATAAGGATGAACGGTTTATGGTTAGCCGAGCAAGGCTTTTATCCAAGCAAAAAAATAAAAGTAACAATAAGAAAAGAAGTATTAGTAATCCAACCCTTAGCAGAGAATGTATACGAATAAAAAAGTACACAATAAACGCACAAAACTGACAAAAGTGTCACGCAAGGGCAAAAAAGAGACAGTACAATTAAGGATGTCCGGCAAATTTTTAGAAGAAAACGGCTTTAAACAAGATGGAATGGTAGATATTCTCATAAGAGAAGAGCTGTTAATAATTCAACCATTAAAGAATGAACTATGACCATCCAAGAAATCAAGCAAAGCCTAAGCATCGAAGAAGTACTAAGCCATTACGGTTTAAAAGCAAATAAAAACAAAATGCTAAACTGCCCCTTCCATGAAGA
>JAAEPJ010000050.1 GCA_024222485.1 bacterium
AAAGTAAAAGAAAAACAAAATTGAATAATAGTGTTATAAAAGAAACGAAAAGCACCTAAAATGAAGGAGTTATACAACATATCCAGGTTTAGATTGAATACCTTTTATTTCTGCACCTCTTCTAGATGATAAGGCTTCACTTCCTAAAACAAAAAGGAAAAAAATTGAATATCAGTGTTGTCAAAGAAAGGAAAAACAACTACTACGAATTAAATATACAACATACTTTGTTAAATGGAATACCTCTTCCTTCTGCACCTCTTATAGATGACAGGGCTTCATTTTCTAAAAACCCAAAAAAACGAACTTTGAATAGCAGTGTTAAGAAAGAAAGGAAACGCAACTACTATAAATGAATTATACAACATTCCTTATTCAAATTGAATACTTCTTATTTCTGCACCACCTATAGTTGACAGGGTATCACCTCCTAAAAGTAAAAGAAAAAATAATTTTTAGTATCGGATTTATCAAAGAATGAAAGTAATAACTAGTATGAATGAGTAATACATCATACCTATTTGCAATGAAATACCTCTTCTTTCTGCTCCCTTATAGATGAACTGGCTTCATTTCCTAAAACTAAAAGAAAACCGAATTTCGACTATCAGATTTATCAAAGAATGAAAATAATAACTAGTATGAATGAGTAATACATCATACCTATTTGCAATGATATCCCTCTTCTTTCTCTCCCTCTTTTAGGTGAAATGTCTTCATTTC
>JAAEPJ010000051.1 GCA_024222485.1 bacterium
CTAGTACTAAAAGTTTCTTAAAAGTTTCTTATCTTTAGATACACACTTAACATCAAGTTTTGCACTTTTCCTCGCATATTTCTTATATTAAAGTTTTTAATTTTATCCAGTGTTCCTCTAAATGAAAACGCGTAGCAAACTTAAATCAAGCAAAAATGTATTGCTGACATATTACTTTCCAGCTCAGAAAATCCTCTTATTTTTTTTGAGTTTCTTAAAGATATTGATTTAGTTCTAAAAGTTTCTTAAATTTTTGGGGCTCTAGTATTAGGTTTCTTATAAACCGGTTTCTTAAAAAAAACGTGTCATATAGAAACAGAAACAAAAAGTCCATAACAAGGAAAAACAAAATAGCCTGATTTATGAAAGAAAAGGTCGCACTCACCTCACATTGATACCTGTAGTTCTTCCTCCCATACACAATTTATTTCCCTTGCCATTGAATGTTGAAATAAAATATTGGAAACGCACACGGCATCACATCGATCAAATTGAAAACTTCACCTTACTTGCTTTGGAAGGAAGGAAATTAGGCCCACGAAGGAGTTCGTGAGAGAGGACCAATCAACCAATCAGAACCTCTCTTTGATTACCGCGCGCGGAAGAACGCATTGACGCTATATGACGTCATAGGTGCTACCCACGTTTTTCAAACCCCAATTTTCACCCTTGTGGTCACCCTAATCTTACCAAACAAGTTTTATTATGATCACAGAAATAATGAATTTTCTTCTGCCATATAGATTTTTTGGTTTATTTTGGCAGC
>JAAEPJ010000052.1 GCA_024222485.1 bacterium
CAAAATCGATTGATCTTTTATTGAATTTTTTAATTAATAAGAATTTATAATTAATATGGAGAAAGAAACAAATTCAAAAAGCAATAATTCTGATAAAAATGAACAAACTTCTGTAATAAACCCTATTAAACCAATTTCTGAAGATTCTAACAAAAATTAGGGTATTTTTTTAAAATTAGGAAACAAAACTTGGCTTTCGGACAAACACATACCTTTCAAAGATTAAAATTATCACATGCTTACTGAATAAATTCATATATAGCTTCCAAACATTTTTAAAATAATCATCATCATGATCTGCAACATTCAAAAATTCGTTATCTCTTTTATATTTAACATTAAAGTCAACATTCTTTCCATATTCCTAAGAAAAGTCTAAAGCTTATTTTAAGAAAGTAGGATCCATAGGCAAATCAAGAGAGCTATCAAATTTCTCTGTTTCATAATTTTGGATTCTATCAATTAATACTGATGATATTCTAAAAATATCAGGATACAAACCACCACCTAATCCACTATGGGTATCTGAAGATCCCACTGTGATTTTCAGATTAAAATCAAGTTTTCCCTTTAAACTGAAAGAATTGTAGAATGTTTCATAATCAGGGACGACTGAATCCATGTTCAAAATCAAATCAGGTCTACCGAACAGAATTTTATGTTGAGTAAACAAACTGTAGATATCTTTGCTTCCTGATTCCTTGTCACTCTCGAAAATCAAAACCATTCTTGAAAGTCTCTGATTTCTGGTCTAGAAAGCTTTGATCATCAGAATGGTTGAAATGAAAGATATGGCACCATCTACCATTCCTCTACCAAATAGATGTGCATCTTTTACACGAGGGTCATAAGGATCCAGATCTTTGCTCCATTCAGATTTTTCAGCAGTTTGTTTATCAAGATGCCCA
Organism: bacterium; assembly: GCA_024222485.1. Lineage (GTDB taxonomy): Bacteria > RUG730 > RUG730 > RUG730 > JAAEPJ01 > JAAEPJ01. Next base: position 909 of record JAAEPJ010000052.1, read on the forward strand.
ACAACCATCACAGTTCTGTTTGCATCTTGAGAATTGACTACAACACATAAAGAAGGTGTTTTATCTTTACCTCCTGATTTAAACACAATCGTGTTTTTAATTTTCTGTTTATTCATCCAACTTATAAGAGCATTGATGATTTTTGTCTGAAGAGCAATGTTATCTTCCTCTTTCAGAGCAAATTTTCTTGAAGAGTTCTGAATTTTACCAATAAGCGTTAAAGTACTGACCAGTTCTTTATCAAGCAATTTCTTGAAAACATCCAAACTTGTTTCTTCGACCATTATAAACCCAGTTGTTTTAATTTACTTTAAAATTCTTTTTTGATTTTGATTCTATCAATATTGTTGATTTTAATTTAATTTGTGATTAAAATTTGAATTAAGAAAACGGCGCTTTAATAATGAAATATTCAATTGGTCTTTTACTGATCGTTTCCATCTGTATTTTGGAGGTATCAGTCAATAAGATTACTGTACAGGATTAGAGTACGGAAATTCGGTTGTTGAAACATAATGAGGGAAGGTATCCCAATCATCATCGTCGTAGTCGTTTAAGTGGAAGAAGATTGAGAAGACATCTTCGAAAATTGAGTTCGAGTTCCAATTCGAGTTCCAGTGGAGGGAAAAAAAAACGTAGAAGGAGAAGATGAAGGAGATGTAGAAGAAGAATGCCAATTAGAAGAATAAGACCAATTGAAAGAAGGAGATAGCCTCAAAAAATCACTAATATCCATAATCACAAACACAATCACAAACACAATCACAAACACAATCACATACACAATCACAATCGCAAACAAAATCATAAACATAATAATAATGGGCATCATAAACTTACTATACATCATAAAGTTAATATACATCATAAACATCATAGACATCATAGACATCATAAACATCACAGACATCATGGACATCATGGACAGCATGGATATCATGGACATCATAGACATCATGGACATCACAGACATCATGGACATCATGGATATCACGGATATCATGGATATCACGGATATCACGGATATCATGGACAGCATGGATATCATGGACAGCATGGACACCATGGACATAGAAACGGATATTACCATAAACCCCGTATATGGTGTGGTAGCACAAAATGATTGTATTAATCCTTTATTATTTATTATACTTACCAATAAATTTTAAACATAAAAATAAACGAAAAAAAATCCTTTTCAA
>JAAEPJ010000053.1 GCA_024222485.1 bacterium
TGGATACCTGGTGAGTTTGATGGTCATTTTGCTGATTGGAAAAATAAATTAACTAGCATGTGCAGTGGAGATTGGATATTCCAAATCGATGCAGATGAAATACCACACTTAAACCTAATCCAATATCTTCCAGAAATAATTTTAAGTAATCCTGAAAATGAAGTTATTAGAGTGCCTCGTGTTAATACCGTGTTTGGTTTAACAGAAGAGCATATTAAAAAGTGGGGTTGGAATGTAAATGAAAAGGGTTGGGTTAACTGGGCTGATTGGCAGATGAGAATTTACAGAAGACACCCAGATATTAAATGGGTTAATAAAGTACATGAAGTGATAAAAGGATATAAAGTTCATGGTATGTTACCAGCAGAAGAAGAATGGGCTTTGTATCATCCTAAAGACATAGAAAGACAAATAAAACAAAATAATTATTATAATACCCTTTAATGAGCAAAACAGTATTAATAACAGGAGTAGCAGGTTTACTAGGAAGCAGATTAGCAGATTGGATTATTGAAAACAAACCAGAATATAAAGTAGTAGGTATAGATGATTTAAGTGGAGGATTTGTAGAAAATATTAATCCTAAGGTAGAACATTGGCAGATGGATTTAACATCTCACCCAA
>JAAEPJ010000054.1 GCA_024222485.1 bacterium
AATACTCTTAAATCTACATAATGATTACTTCTTTTTTTATCTGCTATATTAACTCTAAACTTCTCGTTAATAAAGTCATACACTTCCTTTAGTTCTTTATCGTAGCTTTTTATCTTTTGTCTTCCCATTTTATAATTGTTTATATGTGTTAATGTTTAGTTCGTTTGCTTTTAATCTGAAGTAATATTCGTCACTAGGGATAAGACTTTGCTTAAACATTTCTTTGAGGTGGTCGGGGTCGTTATTCTGTTGTATCATATCACTTGGTTTTAGTTATTGTTCTGCAAACATACGAAAATTATTTCATATATACAAGTCTTGAGGATTATTTTTATAAAAATTAATAGCTTTCTTTATTCCCTCAGCTATCTCATATTCCTCTAACTCCACTTGTTTAGCGAGTTCACGCTCGCAATACTCTATTGAATAATCTTTTGTCATTAGATTAAAATAAAACATTGCGAACGAGTTGTCTATTCTCTCTTCTATTGTATCTCCTTTGTGAAAGTCCATATTAAAATACATCAAGTTTAAGGAGTAGATATGTCCTGATTAACTTCTCACGACCTTTACTCTTATAAAGTTCCTTATACAAGCTTAAAACGACTCTCATCATACCAAACTCACTAAGACCTTTAAGATTCTTTTCACACCACTTAACACCATAGCCCTTACAAACTAAAACATTATCAGCTCTATCCCCAATAATCATCTGCTCCCAGAAGTTATAAAGAGCTTCTTCCTTTGAAGTGTAATCAAACTCTTTCTTACGGTAATTAAACATAGTTCCTTCAAACTGCTTATAGTCTTTATCTACAGAAACTATTACAGACTTATCAGAGCCTATATGTTTATGAAACTTAGCTACTAAGTCATCA
>JAAEPJ010000055.1 GCA_024222485.1 bacterium
AAGCATATTTTTTTTTTTTTAAATCAATATATAACCGGCAATTCAACAGGAAATTAACTTCATCTTCAAGGATAGACAAACCATTAGATTTGCAAGTCAAACAGTATCTTTCATCACGTGGGGTCTTTTTCAAGCCATCCCTGCCTGTTTCGATGTGCAAAGTATGTGCACTAGGGCGCAGTTTTGCAAAATTACACCTAATGTTGTAATCTGAAAAAATGTCAAGGTACGGTTCAAATTTAAAGTTTGTTTTAAACAAGCGTATGTCTTAAGCTTTTTTTTTCTTGCTCTATGTGGACATCTAAACTTTCACGGACTACAGATTGAAAGTGTTGATAAATTTTGTTTTTTATAGCACTTTTATTGTCAGAGCTCTTAATATCATAAAGAGTCGCCAAAGACCTGGCTTTTAGAGACCCAGTTAGAATGCCCATTATCAGCATCTTCTTGCAGCATAATAAAAGCTTTATTTGCATACCTCTCATTCTCTAACATGGAGACACGCAAATAGAACTTAAGAATGTTAATATGCCTAGAATAAAGCATAGA
>JAAEPJ010000056.1 GCA_024222485.1 bacterium
CAACGTCTTACTACAACAACACAGACGACCATAACCACTCGGTCTACCCTGGGCAAATAAGGTTTCAATAGCAACATACAGAATTGTTACTTTGAAGAAATCCTACAATCACTTAGATGAACTGAGAGAATAAATTTGATGAACTAGCTTACTTTTGAATGTCCACAAAAGTGATGCAAACAACGAGTACTCTGTTGGAGGTTCTTCAGAAGCCCATGCACTTCGTCCTAGAAGAGGAAACACCGTGTCATCTCTGGGACATTCCATGTCAAGTGTAACCACCTCCGGACATCCTACTCTGGGATTTGCCTGAAATTTTACATGCATGTTACTATCATCGAGCTAAACATTTTGTGAAATTTTGACGGTTCTATCACTTACTGTTGCCTAGCAACAGCACTTTGAACTTTTGACCTTTGCGGCTTCTGCGCGCGGCCTTAGATTTCCTAATTTTGTCCAGGTAGGTCCTATAGGAGTGTATGATACATCATTTTGAAGCTCTTGAGCTGAACAATCCATTGAGAGTATTAAAAAGTTCAAAGTTTTACATATTAAAGCAAGAAAATACATTTGAAATGTTTGACCTTTGACCTGAGGGTCAATGGCAACTTTGATTTTGATAATTTCTTTTTCAAAATGTTTGTTGAACCATACTCTCAAATGTGTGAAGTTTTCAGAGTGGGATCTCCATGGGTTTAGTGGCAATTATACTTTAAACCTGTGGAGTTTATCATTGAGGAAGACAAAAGTTGATAAAAATGAACTACAAACATTTTTTCCTATAAGGTTACTCTATATATACACTAAGTGTTCTGTTTTTAGTTTTTTTAGTCAAATTTTAATCAATTATTTCCTTTAGATTCTGATGTGACTATTACAGCTATAGTTCCTTCTTTAACC
>JAAEPJ010000057.1 GCA_024222485.1 bacterium
CCAAAGGCTATGAATATGAATTAGAAAGAACAGAAAGCCATAATAAATTAAGAGAAGAAATAGCAAATACGCTAGAAAAGGCATTAAACATAATATCAGTGGGTCAGTGGGTAAGTAGTGGGTCAGTAGCAAAAATGACCCACTGAATCAATGATTACAGATCAAAAATAAAGAAAACATGGTAGTGGGTCAGAGGGTCACCAAAATGCAAGAGCGGAACTTTTTTACAGAAACACTAAACAAATTAAAAACGTGGTTAACTCAACTAGGCTATGCAGAATCCACAATAAATCAAACAAAAAGAAATCTAAACATATTTTTCAGCTGGTTGATAGAAAACAAACTAGAATTAGAAAAACTAAGCCCAAAAGAACTTCAAAGCTATAACAAATATCTTCATGAAACACCAACAAAAACAGGCAAAATATTAAAAAGAGGGACAATAAAGACACATTTAAGTGGATTAAAATTATTAGATAATTATTATCAAAAACAAGAAGGCAAAAAACTATTAACAACAGATCTGAAACTAGAAAAAGAAGTCCCCATAGAAAGAGAAATCTTAACAATAACAGAAATAAACAAGATATATAAAGAAATAGAATCAAATCATGAAGGACAGCTAGATAAAGTAATATTAGGATTATTTTATGGCTGTGGATTAAGGTCAAGAGAAGGCCTAGCTCTAAAAGTAGAAGATATAGATTTTAAAAATAAAGTATTAGAAATAATCAAAAGCAAAACAAAAACAAATAGATATATACCATTAAGTGCAAGAATAATACAGGATCTAAAAAGCTATATATATTATACAAGGAAATACATAATAAGAGATATAAAAGAAAAAAGCCTATTAATAAATCACCGAACAGGAAAAAAACTAGGAAGTGGAACTATAAGAAAAAGAATAAAAACTTTACTAAATAAAGCGAATATAGAAAAACAAATAAGCACCCATAATTTAAGACATAGCATAGGCAGTCATCTCTTAAAACAAGGGATGCCAATAGAACAAATAAGTCAATTTTTAGGCCATAAAACGATAGAAACGACAAAAATATATACACGTATAATATGAAAAAGTTCAAGATATATTTAGAAAAACAAGGTTACAGTGCCAGTGTAAAAGAAAAAAGTCAAATTTATGTAAGAAAATATTTAAAATGGTTAAAAGACCAAAATCTAGAAATATCGGAATCAGAATATAGAGATCTACTTAATTATATAAGCCATCTACAAAGTCAAAAGTTCAAACCCAGCTATATAAACCATCAAATAACCTACTTGGGATACTATTATAACTATTTAAAGCTACCAAATATAACATATAAAGTAAGGATATTAGGAACAGAAAAAAGAAATCTATTATTATTAAGTGAGAAAGAATTAGATGAAATATACAATGCATATCCATCTAACAGCTATAATTATGAAGAAAAATTAATGTTAGGATTAATAATTTATCAAGGCATAACAAGAGAAGAAATCTTAAAACTAACAATCAAGTCAATAAACCTAGAAAAAGGTCAAATAGAAATTCCAGGAACAAATTTAAGAAATAGCAGAATCTTAAATCTGGAATCTCATCAAGTAATCCCATTTTATAATCATATAGAAAAGAAGAAGAAATTAAATGAAGATATATTATTCACAAAATGCAAGACTCATTGGGTTCATTCAAAATTTTTAACATTAATCCATAAAAATTTAAAGAAACAGAATACAAAACTAAATCTAAAACAATTAAGACAGAGTAGATACTCTATAATAATAAGAAAACACGGTTTAAGATTAGGTCAATATATGAGTGGCTTTAAAAGTATAAAGACAGCAGAGCGTTACAGAAAAAAAGACATCACAGATCTAAAAGCTTCGATATTAAAATATCATCCATTAAATGAAGTATGATAAGAAAATATAAGATTTATTTTTTCAATTGAATATAATAATTAATTTAG
>JAAEPJ010000058.1 GCA_024222485.1 bacterium
CCCGCGATGCGGACAAGTATAGTATCAGATTAGCCTTAGCAAGACAAGATTCTTTTTCCCTACATTTTGTCTGTGACATTGCAGCCGCTTGACTTCTACTGTGTGTGATCATATGAAGTCCCTTATAATTTATGCAGAGTCTCAAAGTTGATAAGCGGTTAAAAACTTTCTGAAATTTCCCTAGAGTCCAGGGAGGGTTTTGGGAATACTATAGAAGACTAACCTCCCCGGACTCTAGCGAAATTTCAGAAAGTTTTTAGCCGCTTTTCAAATTTGAGACCTCTGCATAAATTATAAGGGACTTCGTGTGATCCCACACAGTAGAAGTCAAGCGGCTGCAATGTTACAGACAAAATGTAGGGAAAAATAATCTTGTCTTGCTAAGGCTAATCTGATACTATACTTGTCCGCATCGCGGGCGTCAAGCACAGCTATTTTCACTAAGTTTCATGGGGAACTATAAGAAACCGATGTAATAATAAGTTCTACGCTGTTCCCATTGACGAAACTGTTGTAATACGTTAGTTTACAACGTTTTAGA
>JAAEPJ010000059.1 GCA_024222485.1 bacterium
GTTATAAAGTTGTATTAGAAATTATTTTTTATATTGCTATCAATTAGCGGCTATATCAGCCCCATTGGTAAATCAGATCAAAATTTTGGTCTCATTTACTAATGGGGCTTTTTTTATTTATACACAATTTAGTTTTTAAAATTTTAACCGATTAAAGCGGCTTTAACAGCCCCGTCGGTAGATTAGGCATAATATGGCTATTCTACTTACGGGGCTTTTTTATTTTATAGGGGAAATAATAAATATGGAAAAGAAAGATAACAAGCCTAAAGTTGTACGCAGATATGATTATTCCATTATTAGTGATAGCCGAGTCGATCCTAGTACTGGCTTTCTTGTATTGCCTGCAAGAGCAACACGTACAGGCGTTTTTAAATACAGGATGTCTGATGGATCAATATTTAAAGAGCTACGACTACCAGAAGAAGTATTTGCATATGATTCTATGAAAACATTTGAAGGAAAACCACTTACTAACGGCCATCCGCCAGAACTTGTAACAACTAAAAATTCTAAAAAATATATGGTGGGCTATACAAGCGACAAGGTAGACAAAGATGGTGAGTGGGTAACAACTAAAGCATTCGTAACTGATGAGAGAACAATAAAAGATATAGAAAATGGTAAACAACAACTTTCCTGCGGTTATGAATGCGAATTAGAGCTTAAAACTGGTGATTATATGGGAGAAGGATATGACGCTGTGCAACGCAATATCCGTTATAACCATCTTGCAGTTGTTGATTTAGCAAGAGCAGGTCAAGATGCAAGGTTAAAACTAGACAGTGCAGATGGAGAACTTGTCGAAAAAATTGAAAAAGAAGACGAAAATACCATCAGCGATAAGCATATAGAAAAAATACCATGTGAGGAGGTTTCAAAAATGGTAAAGATCAAAATTAATGACGTAGAGTACGAAGTAAAACCAGAGGCTGCCAAAGAAATAGAACGGCTTCAAAATCAAACAAAAGAACTGCAAACCAAAGTTGATAAAAAAGAGTCAAACATAAAAGAATTGACCAAGATCAAAGATCAAACAGAGGCAAAAGCAGACGCATTACAAGCAGAATTAAATGCTGAAAAAAAGAAAAGTTCAGAAAAAATGGATGCAGACGAAATTAAATCTGCTGCTAAAGTAAGAATTGGACTTTTAAATGTAGCGTGTAAGGTATGTAATGATGAGGTAAAACCTAAGCTTGATGGGATGGAAAATATTGACATCAAAAAAGCAATTGTCAAATCAAAACATAATATTAACCTTGATGAAAAAAGCGAGGATTATATCAATGCTTTTGTAGATGCTGTTAAAGCTGATATGAAAGATAAAGATGATACTCAAGGCGTAGGTAATGAAATCATCAAGAATAGACAAGATGGGTCTACTGAAGATAACAGTATTGTAGAAGCTAGAAAAAAATCAATGCAAAATGATTCTGAGGCATGGACTAAGCCTCTAAATGAAGCACTTTAAGGAGGAAAACAAATGAGTCAAGATAGTTATAAAACTAATCCAGCTATAGGCTACGCAGGTTTAGAGCAAGGAATTGGCGATAGATTTGCAAGGTCTTTTATAAACCCAACAGATGTAATCCCATTTGGTAGAGGGGTTGTAAAAGAAGCTGCTGTAGAAAACGGAATAAAACTACCTTCTACTTCTAGTGATAGATTTGAAGGAATATCTATTGCAGCACGTGGCGAACAAGTAAGCGATGAGTTCGCATTAAATAAAGATATCCCAGTATTAAAAAGAGGAAGTATTTTAGTGGCAGTTGAAGAAGCTGTTAATGGTGATGATGATGTGTATATGAGATTTGATGGAAAATCACAAGTACAAACCATCACATTTGATGCAGATTTAATTACTGGAAATACTATTGATTTAAAAATAGATGGTGTAGCTATGACACAAGTAGCTTTTAACAGCGATCATGCAACTACTATGGGAGATATTGCTACTCAAATTTTAGCAAATTTTTCACAAATCGCAACATGCACAGTAGATACTAGAACTTTAACACTCACACAAGCAAATCATGGAACGGATTTTGCTATTACTGAGGTTACTGTTTTAGCTGGTACTTCACAAGCTGGAGCTACAGTTGCAGAAACTATTGAAGCAATAAGTGATAGTGATAAAGGTAAATTTAGAAATGACGCAGACAGCACAACTGCTGTAAAAATCAACAATGCACGTTTCACAAAAGATAGTGTAGACGGTCTTGTAGAAATAGACATTAATGTTGTTTAAAAGGAGGAAAATTTACAATGAACAATAAATTTAAACATATTGTCAATGCAGATGGTCTGGCTACCTTTGATGCGCAAGACCTATTATATTTTGAGAGGGAACTTGAACATATCCTTGCAAAGACATATGAAAAACGATTCCCAGAGATAAAAACAAGAAAACTCTTTCCAGTCTCATTTGAAGTACCAAACTGGGCAGAAAATATTACGTACTATGAATTAGAAGATGTTGGAGATGCAAAAGCAGGTTCTACTTATGCTGATGATTTACCAGCAGCAGATATAGTTCGTTCAAGAAATACCAGCCCAATCATCCCAATTCTTACATCTTACAAATACAACATCAATGAAATAAGAAAGGCAAGAGCACTTAGTATGCCACTTGAACAATGGAAAGCAAATGCTGCAAAACGTGTAGCTTTGCAAAGAGAAAACCAATATGCAATTTTTGGTGTAGCTGATAGAGGCTTATACGGCTTGTTAAACCATCCTAAAGTTTCAAGAATAACAGTCGCTGCAACAGGAACAGGAAGCTCAACATTATGGGCCAATAAAACGCCTGATCAAATAATCGATGATATTAATGCTTTAATTGATACTGTGTTTACCAATACAAAATTAGAAGTATGGCCAAATACTTTATTGATAGCAGGTGCTCAATGGGCAGATATCGCAGTAAAAAGGATAAGCTCTACAACTGATACAACAGTTTTAGAATGGATTACTGAAAAATTAAAAGTCAAAGGAATTACAGACATACAACCTTTAAATGAGCTTCAAGGAACTGGAACAGGTGGCTCAAATCAAATGGTTGCATATAAAAGAGACCCTGATTTTATTCAGCTTTATGTTTCCCAAGACTTTGAACAATTTTCAGCACAAGTAAAAGGCTTTAATTTCACTGTCCCTTGTCATATGAGAAGCGGTGGTCTTATTATTCGTGATACTGTTGCTATAGCAATTGGTGAAGGAATATAACATTGAACTCAGCGAGTTCAAAATTGATAAATGTAAAAATGGAACTCAGTGAGGACCACATTCATATAAGTTTTGGACAACACTGTTGTCCAAATTAAAAATTGTACACACTGTGTTCAAAATAAAAAAAATGAAACTAAAAAATTTGGGCATCAGTGATGTCCAAATTTCAATAATCTGTTAAGTTTCATAAGTAAAAAAATAGGGATTAATGTATGGACATAAAATATTTACATTTAAGACCAAGGAGGAAGCATATGAAAATTAAGTATACAGGTGAATATTCGTACACTGTTATCGCAAATGATGGAAAAAGGGTTACTTTCAAACAAGGTAATAATTTCATCGATGATAAAGTATGGACTAACATAAAAAACAATCCTCTTGTAAAAGATAGGCTTAATAAAGGAGTTCTTTTGCTTGTAGTAACACGAACAAATGACCCCGACATAAGTGAACAAATAATAGAAGAAATCAAAGAGGATACAACTAAACCTGATAATAAAAAAGAAGTACCAGAAAAACCAGAAGCTCTTGATGAAGATGAAATAGAAAATGAAGAAATAAACATAACTTCTTTAAAGGCTGATGAAGCTATTGAAGCAATTAAACAATGTCTTGATGAACAAAGACTTAAAACTTGGCAAAAACAAGCAACCAGAGTAACTGTAAAAGACGCTATTAAAGCTCAATTACAAAAACTTAAGGAAATAGACAATGTCTAGTCTTACCTTAGAATATTTAGGATATATAGCTCCTGAATATACCAGTGTAGATAGTGAGCGATTTAATGCTTTAAAAGATATTGCAGCAGACTTTGTAAATAATTCCGTATTTGGTGGAAAAACTAGATACGCTCAAGCATTATATATCGCTCATATCCTTAAAATTGGTGAAAGGGGTGGTGCTTCTGGCACAGTTGTCTCAGAAAAAGTAGGAGATGTAAGTAAAAACTATAGCGACCCTAATAAAAGCATGAGTATTGGGTCAGATGGATTAGGAGATACAAGCTATGGTCGTCAATATTTAGCGGTGCGTAAATCTGTAGTTAGAACACCGATTATATAGGATAAAACCAATGTCAAATATTATTGATAAAGATTTAGGATACTCAAAAATAGTCCGCAGCTTAAAAGATATAGAAGGCTCACATGTGAAAGTAGGATTACAAGGTGCAAAAGGACAAAAAACGTATGGTGAAAAATTTAATAATATGACAGTTGTTGATATTGGGACAATCCATGAATTTGGAGCAAATATACATAAACAATTAAAACCAATAAGTCTAAAAGCAGGACTTAAAGCATATAACTCAAACAAAATGAGAACAGGACTTATAAAAATTCCAGCACGCTCTTTTTTAGGTACTACTTATGATAAAAAACACAAAGAATGGATAGAAATGAATAAAAAACTTTTTTGGAATATCATCACTGCTAGGTATTCCAAATCATTTATTAGTGGCATATCAAAGGCTTTAGGCATTATGGGGCAGACTATCGTTAAAGATATCCGTAAAACAATAAGAGCAGGCATTGAACCACCGAATAAAGAAAGCACCTTAAGAGCGAAGATGAAAAAAGGAAAGGGAAAGAAAACACCTAAGCCCTTAATTGATACAGGACGAATGATAAACTCAATATCGTATAAAAAAGAAGTATAAAAATGAGCAATTTAGCATTTACAAGAAAATTTAAACTAATAAGGCATTCAAGTGATGGCGGTTATGATGGAAATGGTCGCTATGTAAAAGGTTCTTTCTCAGAAACTAATATTGAAGGTTCTATACAACCGATGAAAGAAAGAGAATTGCTTAATCTACCGGAAGCTCAAAGAACACGTGGAACAATAAAAATCTATACGGACGTGGAGCTTAAAGTTGTAGATACTGAAAACAATCTACAAGCTGACAGGATAGAATACAATAACTTTTTTTATGAGGTTCAAGAGGTTAATGATTATACCTCTTTTAATATTCCTCATTACAAAAGCATTGCTGTCAAAGTTCCAGCTAATGAAGAAGCGAGGCAGGCAGAATGATAAATTGGACTGATATAGAAAATAGTTTACATTCATGGGCTTTTTCTTTTAGCGGTAATATTCAAGCAATATGGGACAACCAAAATGCTCCGCAACCAAAGCCTACTTATATTTCTTTGAATATTAACAATGTTCAAAAAATAGGTGGATATGATGATGTAAGGCAAAAAAACGGAAAAGAGTACCTATGTGGCATGAGAAAAATAACTCTTAAAGTGCAAGCATATGGCTCTAAATCGCTTATTGCACTTACAAAGTTAAAAGATAGTTTAGAGTTTCCTGTTGTAGAACAAAATTTTAAAAATGTTGGGCTTGCGGTAGTTGAAGCACTAGATATTTTAAATACAAGCATTGATCTTGAAACAGTATGGGAAAATAGACATAGCATGGATATTTTCTTTCATGTAGCAAGTAATGTAGAAATGCCAGACAGTATTTTTCTTAATAAAGTTGATATTGGCGGAGAGCTTTTAGACGATCAAGACAATAAACATCAATTAGATGTAGAGATTAATAATCCATAGAGGAGGTTTTAAAGATGGGAAACATTAACGATATTGCAGTAGTAAATATTACAAGACAATCTAAAACAGTTTCAAGAGTAGGTTTTGGGATTCCTTTAATTATGGGGTCAAACTGTACTTTTGCAGAAAGAGTAAGAGCATATAGTACGCTTTCAGGAGTGGCAGAAGATTTTAACACGACTAATTTTGAATATATTATGGCTCAAAAAATCTTTTCTCAAGCAATCCATCCTGCTCAAATCAAAATAGGCAGATGTGGCACAGCAGTAAAAATGAAAGTAAAAGTAACACCAGGCACTCCAAGTGAAGGGGATATTTTTACAACAACCATAAATGGCACTGCATATTCTGTAGTTGCAGGAGCAGGCGACGCAGTTGCAGATATTATTGACGATTTAATGACAGCTATTACTGGCGGAGCTGAACCAGTAACAATGACAGATAATGCTACAGATTTTGATATAGAGGCTAATGTAGCAGGTGTAGATTTTACAATAAAAATAACTCGAAACATTTCTATATTATCAACCAATGAATATAACGAGGACGCAAGCGACGCTTTTAATGCAATCAAAGAAGAAGATGATGATTTTTATTTTTTAATTCTTTCAAACAGAACAAAAGCAGAGATTGAAGATGTGGCAGCAGCTATTGAAGCAACAACAAAAATATTCCTTGCTTGTAGTTTTGATAGTGATGTGAAAACTACTGGCTCATCAGATGTTGCAAGCACCTTAAAAACTTCTGCATATGAAAGAACAGGGTTGCTTTATAGCGAAAATCCAGAAGACGCAATTGACGCAGCATGGATTGGACTTATGGCCCCTAAAACACCAGGCTCTGCAACTTGGAATGCAAAACCTTTAAGTGGGGTTAGTGCAGATTCTCTAACTGATACAGAAATCAACAATGTTTTAGGGAAAAATGCAAATATTTATGACACTATCGGCGGAAACAACATCACAAGAGAAGGAACTGTTGCCAGTGGTGAATATATTGACATTATGAGAGGCACTGACTGGATCCATGTAAACGTTCAAGCTGATGTATATGATGGCATTACTGGTCAAGATAAAATCCCATTTACAAATGCTGGCATTGACATTATTAGAAACATTGTGCTTGCAGTTCTTAATAGAGCAGTAGCTAATGGAATCCTAAAAAATGACCCTGCACCAGAATTTAATGCTCCTGATGTTGCTAATATTTCAAACGCAGATAAAGTCGCTCGTTTTTTACAAAATATCGGCTTTTCAGGTTATTACAAAGGAGCAATTCATAAAGTCAGTCTTGATGGCAATTTGAGTGTTTAAAGACAATTTAAGGAGGTATATATCAAATGTTAAAAACATATAACGGACATGAAGTAAGTGTAATATTCGGTGCAAGACTACTTACAGGACTTGTTGAAGGGGATGCGGTTACTATTGAAAGAGATACAGATTCTTGGACTGATAGTGTTGGATTGAATGGAGAAGTTACAAGAAGTGGAAGTGCAGATAAAAGAGCAACTGTAACCATAAGACTACAACAATCTTCTAGCGATAATGACTATTGTAGTGGAATTGTTGCAGCTGATGAATTAGCAAAATCAGGTGTTCTTCCTATATTAGTAAGAGATTCAAACGGTAATTCAATATATGCAGCACCAGAAGCATGGATACAAAAACCAACAGCAGCAACTTTTGGAAAAGAAGCAGGTGAACGTGAGTGGGTAATCCGCTGTGCAAAAGTAACCATGTTTAGTGGTGGAAATTAAAAAAATAAAACTCGCATTAATAATGCGAGAAATAAAAAAGTTTCGCACCGAAACTTTTAGTAAATAGGAGTAATTTATGCGTGAGGGAACAAAAAAAACCATCGATGAAAAAAAATATGAAGTATGGCATGTACCACCAATGGAAGCAGCCTCAATTCTTATGAAATTAACAAAATTGCTTTTAGAGCCTCTCGGCAAAGCAATTGGCAAACACAATATATCTGATCTTTTAAATGCTGATATTGATTATGGTGAAGCTTTAGCCACATTAGGAACGAAATTAGATGAAAAAGAATTACAGCATATTATGCGAGTTATGTTCAAGTATACAACTATTGAAACAGAGTCAGGTGGTTTTATTCCTGTTGATATTGATAGAGATTTTCAAGGTGAGCCTTTACATATGTTTAATGTTTTACGAGTTACTTTAGAGATAAACTTTAGCAAATTTTTTTTCGCCACAAAAGGGCTAAAAGGTATAGTGCAGAAAATATCCCCATCGGAAAAACAAACTTAGATTTGTTTATTTGGACACCTGTAATTGCAGGCTTTGGGACGCTTAGAGAGGTACAAACAGAGTGGAATTTATATGATGTTTTGGACGCTCATGAAGCATTAGAAATTAAAAATGAGATTGAAACACAAATCTCTAAAGGTCGGAGTAAAAAATGAAAGTAAGAGAGTTATTAATCCATTGGGGGTTTAAGGTTAACAACAAACCTTTACAACAAATGGAAAGACAAATTAAAAGCACTAAATCTTTAATTAAAACAACAACAGTTGCTCTTGCTGGAATTTCTGCTGCTACTGCATATTTTTTAAACCAATCAGGCAAAATGGAACAATGGAAAATTAGCTTTGAAACTATGCTTGGTTCTGCTGATAAAGCGAAAGATTTAATTGAAGAAATAAAAGAATTTGCACGTAAAACACCTTTTCAATTACCTGGTGTTATTCAATCATCAAAACAATTACTCGCCTTTGGAATAGAACAACAAAAAATTATCCCTACCTTAAAATCTTTAGGAGATGTTGCAGCAGGGCTAGGAGTTCCTTTAGATCGTCTTATTTTAAATTTCGGACAAGTAAAAGCACAATCAAAATTAACAGGCAGAGAATTAAGAGATTTTGCTATAGCTGGTGTCCCACTTTTAGCAGAACTTGCCAAAATGCTTGGAAAAACAGAAGCAGAAATACAAGGGCTAGTATCCAAAGGAGAGATCGGGTTTCCACAAGTAGAGCAAGCATTCGCAAGCATGACAGGAGCAGGTGGTCGTTTTAATAATTTGATGGCTAAACAATCAAAAAGTTTTTTTGGTATTTTATCAAATATAAAAGATTTTATAACCCAGATCGCTATTGCTATTGGTGATAAATTATTACCTCGAGCCAAACAACTGGCAAAACAATTTTTAACATTCTTAGAAATAAATAGAAAAATGATCGAACTTAAGGCAGAAAAAATAATTAAGATACTGCTTTCATATTTTGAAAAAACTTTAAATTTAACACGTGCATTGGCTGCTTCTTTTATGGGTTTTATCATTATTCTAGGTGGCTTAGAAAATGCTATCCGTCTTGTTACTTGGACTATGACAAGTTTTTTAGCTTTAAATATTGCAACAACTTTAGGCTCTGTATTTATGGCAATTCGTAATGTAATTTTAGGGCTTAAAACAATGGGAAATGCAGCTGTAATTGCCCAAGTAAAAGCTGCTTTAATTCCTCTTGCTATTGGCGCAGCTATTATAGGTTTAGGACTTATTATTGAAGATATTATTTCTTTTTTTCAAGGGAAAAAATCTGTTACTGGTGCAATTGTTGAGGCTGTAAATAAACTTCCAGCACCACTTCAATTAATAGTGAAAGGGGTATTTGCCACATTTATGCCTATTATAGGCCTCTTTAAACTCATCTCTGCCAGCATTAAGTTTATAGTAGATGGTGGTATCAAAAAAACTATTACTTCTATTATTGAATTTACAAGCAAACTTAAAAAACCACTCCAAGCTTTTGCTGATACATTTATGCTTACTTTAAAACCTATTATTACCTTTTTCAATTTAATTAAAGATGTCATTGGTTTTATTAGTGGTGGTGGCATTAAAAAAGCTCTAGGAGCAGTTAAAGGTATCGGCAAAATTGCAATTAAGCCTTTCGATTTAATGGACAAAGTCGCACCTATGGCTAAAAAACTTAAAGACATGCCTATATTTGAGGGTCTAAAAGATAAAGCTGCCCCATTTTTAAACAAAATTAAAGAAGGGGTAAAAGGAATATCTGCACCTGTTCTCACAAATTTAAAAGATATGCCATTTATGGAAGGGATGAAAGATTTATCTATGCCTATAAATCCATTTGCTGTAAATCCTATGCAACTTGCTGGAGCTGGAGCAAATGCAGGAGGCGGAAATCAAGTAGTGAATGATATGAAAATAGATAACAAAATCAATGTAACTGTGCCACCTGATACTCCACCAGAACTAGTTGGCGAAAAAATAAGAGAAGGAACAGATGACGCAATTTCAAGAATGATACGACAAACAAATAATCTTATAGAAGATAGAGGCGAATAATGGACGTATTAAGTGTAATTTTTGGAAAACGTAATCTTTCAAAAATCGAATATGACAAAACAGGAGTACAACATTTTCTCAATTTTGATGTTTGTAAACAAATATCACATTCTTTAACCTCTACTATTACAAAAAGTGGAGTTGAAGATGGCGGAAATATTGCGGACCATGTGGTCTTAAACAATAAAACAGCAACCTTTGACATTATTATAAGCGATACGCCACTTAATGTCATAAAAAGTGCTGTTACAGGTATGGCAACCTCTTTTATTGCTGACAAGATTAAAACAAATCCTTTAGTTAGCTTAGGAGCGGCAAAGATTGCAGGATTAATATTGGATAAAAGTGTTACAAAATCACAAGACGCTTTTAATTTATTAGAAGAATTAAGAGATCAACGAACTCCTATAAAAGCAATTATAGGTTTTAAGAGTTACAAAAACGCTATTATAACTAATTTAAAAGTAACTCAAAATGCAGTAAATGCAGGCTCTTTGAATGCAAATTTAACTATAGAAGAAATTACTGTTGTTAAAACAAAAAAAACCCTTATCCCAAAAGAACTTGTTGATAAATCAGTAGAAGGAACAGCAACAAGTGAGGCAGATACAGGAAAACAAAAAACAAAAACTGTAACGGATAAAACTAAATCAGTAGCAAGCTCGATATTATCAAAATTCACAGGGGTAGGAGCTTAAAAATGGCAATAGTAGAAATACCAACACGAATAGATATTGCTTCTTATAAATATGAGATAGCTCTTGATAATGAAATATATACTTTTCAGTTTACTTATGTTGATCGCTTACAAAGATGGGTACTTAACATTTTGACTATTGACGAAGAACCAATCGTCATGGGTATTACATTGCATTCTAATTCAGATTTATTGGGTCGCTTTGCAAATGCCTCTCTACCGCAAGGAAAACTAATGTGCTACGACATAGAGGGCGAGCTTAAAAGTGCAGGAAGAGATGATTTAGGTGTGCGTGTAAAACTTTTATATCAAGAGGCTCAATAATGTATGAAGGTTCTTTATTTCATCGTATCTGCACTGTAGAAATAGGAGAAGCAGGCAAAGAAGGTAACAATTTTGGAGGATTACGCACTAAGTTTAATATTAAAAAAAATATTCAAAGTACAGCTAATCAAGGGACTATTGAATTATATAACCTTAATGCAACTAGCAGAGGCTTTTTAGATGGTTTTGCAGAAAAAAAAGACACGAAAAAAACAGCAAAAAGCACAAAATTTGAAAAATTGGTTTGTATCTTAAAAGCAGGATATAAAGGAATCACAGTTGATGAAGAAAACTTAGATATTATTTTTAGCGGTGATATTTATAGGGTTTCTCATGAAAAAAAAGGTGTTGATATTATTACGACTTTAGAATGTGGAGATAGTCAACGAAAATTAACAGAGACACATATTGAACAAAGTTTTAAAGCAGGGACTAAAAATAAAAAAATTATTGAATATGTTGTTGAAAAATTAGGTTTAACAATAGGAAGACAAGTTAAATTAAGCGACATTGAATACTCAAAAGGACTTACGATCACTGGAAACATTACAGAGATCATGGACACTTTAACAGAAAGAGAAGACGTAAATTGGCATGTACAAGATGGCGTAGTTTATATTGATGATGATACTTTTACTGCTGAACAAGAAAAAAAAGCCATTGTCATTGCCAAAAATACAGGACTTATAGGTTTACCGATTTTAAGAGAAAAAGGGCTTGAGGTAATTAGCTTGCTTCAACCATCTATCAAACCTGGTAAATTTATCAAATTAGAAAGTTCTATAAAAGAGGGATTTTTTAAAGTACGAGAAGCAGTTTATGAAGGAGATACTTTAGATGGAAACTGGCAAGTGAGGTTAATAGTAGAATGAAAAATGTAAAAAATGAAAACCCTGATTTATATATGCTAATGAACAGGATAATAAGCATGAGACTAGCAAGCTTAAATACTGTTATGCCTGCAATTATAGATAAGTTTGACGCAGAAAATAAGACTTGTGATGTTACGCCTGTTTTTAAGAAAAAATATATTAATGAAGATAATGCTTTACAGTTGCCAGTTATTCAAAATGTGCCAATTGTTTTTCCTCAAACAAGTAATTCAATCATCTCTTTACCAATGAAAAGAGGCGATAGTGTTCTTTTGGTGTTTTCTCAAAGGTCTTTGGAAGATTGGAAAACAAAAGGTGGCATATTAGAACCAGCAGACAAGCGTAAACATAATATAAATGACGCAATAGCCATTCCTGGAGTTTTCCCTATAGGACAAGGTTTAAAAGCTGATAATTCTGCCATCAAAGTGCAAAATGGCGATCTTACTGTTTTGGTTTATGAAGACGGTAAAATTGAAATAAAAAATACAGCTGGAGAATTGGTGAGTATCTTAAGTGATCTTTGCGAAGAGACTAAAAACTTGGCTACTGAAATTGCAAACATTACGACATTGGTTATGGGAGCACCAGTGCCTCCAAGTAATGTGGCACAACTTACTTTATATATAGCAAAATTTAATGCTGTTTTAACAAAATTGAATACTTTTAAAAAATGATAGGAGTAAAAAATGTCAGATATACAACTTGATATAAGTAATGATATAGCGATTGAAAATAACGATATAGTACTTATTTCAAGCAGTGATGAGGTAAAACAAAGATTACTTCAAAATTTAAAGTCTTTTTATGGTGATTGGTTTTTAAATTTAACAACAGGTGTCCCATATTATCAAGACATTTTTGGTAAAGATTATGATGTTGAAGTCATTAGTGTAATTTTGAAACAAACAATATTAAACACTCTAGGAGTTTTAGAGCTTTTAAGTTTTGAGCTTAGCATTGATGACACAGAAAGGAAATTGAGTCTGTCTTTTGATGTGAGAGCGACTGATAAAACAATTTCTATAAGCGAGGTGATATTACAATGAGTTATGGTTTAACTGCTCAAGGATTTGTTATTAAAAGGCTTATAGACATTCAAGAAGAATTACAGTCTGAATTTAAGAGTGTTTTAGGCGATGGTATTAACTTAGATGATAATGCTCCTTTAGGTCAAATTATAGGCATTATGGCAGAACGTGAATCGCTTATATGGGAGCTTGCTTTATCTGTCTATAACTCTCAATACCCAGATACAGCAGAAGGAACAAGTTTAAAAAATTCTTGTGCTTTGGTTGGTGTTCGTGCTTTAGACGCAACAAATTCAACAGCTGTGATAAGAGCAAGAGGAACAGTAAGCACAACAATACCAGATGGACGAATTGTATCAGTAGCAGGAAATTCAGATGTAAGGTTTGTAACTGATTCTCAAGGGATAATTGCTGCGGCAGTAAATGCAGAACAAAAAATAACCTTTTCTTCTGTCCCTGATAGTGGAACTTGGACGATTACTTTTGATGGAGAGACAACCGCAGTCTTAGCTTTTAATGAAAATGCCAGCACTATTGAAACTGAACTTGAAAATTTAAGCAATATTACAGATGTTTCAGTAATTGGAGATTATGCTAATGGCTTTACTATCGAATTTATAAACATTGATGGAGATAAACAACAGCCTTCATTTACTGTAAATAATAGTCTTTTCACTGGGGCAACTATTGTAGATGAAACAATAACCGTTTTAGATGAAGGCGGTTCTTATATTGATATCGCTTGTACAGCAGAAGACAAAGGAGCAAATCAAGCTCCTAGTATGACTTTAACCGAAATTGAGACACTTGTTGCTGGTTGGGATGAAGCCTATAACTTACTTGACGCTCAAATAGGCAGAGACGAAGAAACTGATGAAGCTTTAAGGTTAAGGCGTGATATTTCTTTACAGCAATCAAGAGCTGGAACTGTAGAAGCGATCAGAAACGATTTACAAGAAATAGAAGATGTTGTTGATGTAATTGTTTTTGAAAATGACGATATTGTGGTTGATGGAAATGGCAGACCAGCTAAATCATTTGAAGTAGTGCTTGATGGCGGAGATGATGATGCTATTGCAAACGCTATATGGAACGTCAAACCAGCAGGAATTGAGACTTTTGGAACTGTGAGTAAAACTGTTTACGATTCACATGGCACAGCTCACACAATCTACTTTTCAAGACCTACTGACATTGATATTTATGTTGAAATAACTGTAACTAAAAAGAATGGTGCAACAGTAACAGAAACTCAAGTAAAAGACGCCATTATTGCATATGGAGACAACTTAATATTTGGAGACGATATTATTGTATACCCTGCCTTTATGGCAGCTTTAAATGGCTTAGAAATTGAAGATATTACGCTTGATATAGGTACAGCACCAGCACCAAGTGGAGACGACAATATTGTAATTGCACCTAATGAAAAAGCTAGGTTTGATACGTCAAATATTACTGTAACGATTATTTAGGAGATTTTTAAAATGCAAGCAGAAAAGATTACAACTCATGTAATAGACGCTTTAAAAAGGTTTATTGAGCAGTATAAAAACAGCTCTAAACTTCAAGGTATTACTGCTTCTTTTTGTAATCAAATACAAGATATAGAAAATGCCCTTTGTTCTCTTTATGGCAGACTAGATATTGATAATATCACAGGCAACGACTTAGACAATATCGGCAAAATTGTAGGACAAGATAGACTAGGTTTTACTGATGATATTTATAGAATTTTAATTTATACAAGAATAGCAATTAATGTGTCTGGCGGAATACCAGAAAACATAATAAGTATATTTCAAATATTAACACAATGCACGGAAGTTGAATTTTTAGAAATTTTCCCAGCAGGTGTTCATATTATGGCAAATTTAGAGATTGATAGTAGCCTCACAGATTACATAAAAGAAGCCTTAGAAAGCTCTTTAGCAGCAGGCGTAACTTTAAGCGGTGTAGGTTATTATGATCCAACGAATGCTTTTACTTTTACAGATGGAACGCCAGAAGTAGATTCAGAGCATGGATTTGGAGACACTGGAGACGCATTAGAAGGCGGACTATTAAGTGTCGTTTTATAAGAAATTTAGGAGATAAAAATTATGGCTAAACCAACATCAAAACCAGAATGGACAGACGGAACACCTGCCAATAGAGAAGAACCAGACGGAAGCCGAAAAAGTACAGGTTTCCTTGCAGAAAGACCGCCTTTTCAATGGTGGAACTGGTTAATATGGATTATTGGACAGTGGGTAAATTATTTAGAAGAAATAACTGATTATTTAAAGACTAAGGTTACTAATGATGGCTCTAACCATGTCATTTTACAAGCTGATGAAGATGGACAAGGCGTAAAACTACAAAGCAAAAGTGATGGTGGAACTTTAATTGATAATTTTATTGCTGATAAAGATGGTCATGTAGGTTTTAGCGGTGTTGGATATGGTGTTTTTAATTATTTTAATGATTCAGGAGTGGCTAATGCTTATGTTTTATCAAAAATATCAGGAGCAACTCTTGAACTTAAAAAAATAGAAAATGGCACGACTGCTTGGTTTAGAACTACTAATGCAAATACAAGTGCTTCAACTGTTAATGTAGAAGGAACAGGCGTAAAAGCAATTAAATATCTAAATGGAAGCACTGATTTAGTAGCAGGAGCAATCCCAGCCAATACAGATATAAAACTAAAATATAACGGAAGTGTCTGGCTATTATGCAATGAACCTGAATATAAGTCAGGAAATTTATTAACAGATGGTAATTTTGAAAATGTATCAAATTGGGCACTAGAATCTGGAATGACACTATATACATCAACCGCAGAACCTATTTTTGGTCAAACACATGGTCAATTAGTCAATGATGGGACAGGCGGAGGGGGTTTAACAGGGTGTTATAAAACTGTAGATTTAAAAACACCTATGATAGAAAACAAATATATTACAACAGGCTTATATTTAAGAAGGTATGTGTCTACAGGTGGAAATACAGTAGGCGTAAAAATAAAATTTCTAAATTCAAGTTGGGTTGAAATTAGTTCTGTAACACATTTAACAGGATATGGAGCAGCAACAGCGTGGACCCCTTATTATTGGAATGATATTGCTCCAGCAGGAACTCAAGTCATTAGAGTTTATATTCAATCAATGTATAGTGAAGATTTATATTTATCTTCCGTCTTTTGTACTTTAGGAAAAAAGCCATTATTTGGGGCACAACCAAGTTCTTCATTAATCACATCAGAAGAAAATTCTGACATTGTATTTCGTGGCACTTATCCTGAGCTCAAGGTCCATGCGAAATTTAAATACGGAAGATTAGAGGCTTATGGATATAGTCATTATATAGGAAGTATTGGTAGTGGAGGGACTATAGATTTTTACTTAGGTAGATATATGTCAGGTATTTTGACAGTACAATCAAGTTGGGGCGGAGCAACAGGAGTAAAAAGTACTATGTATTTTATTAGCGGACAATCTTTCAGTAGTTATATTAATACAATTAGTGATATATCAACAGGAGGCGGAAGTCATACTTTATCTTATTTAGGATACACTGATTATTTACATGGAGTAGTGAGATTTGCACAACAATTTAGAGTAACAAATAATGGTTATCAGGGAAGCACGGGGTCAAGTGTATGGTGGACACCTTTTGTTAAAGGTAGTGATCAAGAAAGAGCAAACCCAATAGCTTAAAGAGGAGAAATAAAAATATGAATGATATTAATTTAGAAAGAACAGAACCTATCCCTGATAATTGGCTAGAAATAGGGCAAGAACAAAAAGCGGCATATGAAAAACAAGCAACGCCTCAACCTACACCGATTGAAGAACCAGAAGAGCTAACAGAGGAAGAAAAAATTGCTGAGTTAAAAAACGCTAAAAAATACGAAATTAAAAGATTAACGCAAGAAAAAGAAGCAAATTCTATATCCATTCAATTATCAGATAATTTGGATAGCTTGACAACTTTAACAGAGGTAAACGAATTTAATGTTTTAGACGAAATTACAACGATTATTGACACTCTTGATTACAAAAAAGAGAAAAAAATAGAAGAACTAAAATCTAAAACATCTACTGAAATTTATGCTGTATATCCTGACTATAAACAAAGGAATATGGCTTTAGGGATATATACAGAAGAAGAAAAGCAAATAATGGTAAATTTTATAAATACTAAAAGAACTGAAAACGATACAACTGAAACAGCAATAAATAATGCGACAACACCAGCAGAATTGGAAGCTATAACAATTTAAAAGGACTGATTTTTATGAGTGAAATTATTAACCAAACATATAACGGAGTATTGCCACAGCAAAAAACGGAAATTTTTAGTTTCACAAATGATACAGGCAAGCCTCTTGTTCTTCGTGGGCTTGGTGGAGAGTCAACAGGTAGCGGTGAATGGTTTGTTTATATTGACGATATTTTAAAGGTTAAAAGGCGAAACACCGCTGCTTTAATAAACATAGACGTAGATTTTCATAGGCACGAGTTGCCTGTTAGCAAAAGCATAAAAGTTAAAGTCATCCATTACGAAGATGACTCACAAGATTACAGTATAGATTTGAGGTACACAAATGGCTGATTTAAGAACAAATAATCAAATATCAATAATTCAAGCTGATCAAACATTAAGACGTCGGCATATTGAATTACAAGTAAAAGAAAAATATTCTCTTATTAAAAAATTACAAATGCAGATAGAGGATATTAAAAATATAGAAATAGATAGGATTGGTTTGCAAATAAGAGGAGTAGAGAAAGAAATCGAAAAACTGCAAGCGGAAATACCTATAGACGTAAACTAGCACATATTATTTAAAAAAGAGGAGGATAATATTATGGCTGATCAAAAAACAAGCTTACCCATTTTTTCGAGGGCGGCTTCAAAACCAGTATCCGTATCTAAAGACACTAGTGCAAATGCAGTAGGAAATCCTATTTATGCACAGTTATCAGACGGAGTTGATAAATTAGATTTAGTGGTGATTAATAGTGCCTATGGTGCTACACCAGTAACGCTACCAGTAGCAGGGAAGTATGAGGCGACACCAACAACATATGATGATGGTGATGCTGTACCAATCTTGTTAGATGCAAATGGACGTTTGCAAATCAGTAATGCTGATGAAGATAATGCACACGTTTCAGGTGATTCAGGTATGCACGCTTTAGTTGTAAGAAAAGACTTATCAACTGGGGCACTTTCAAGCAATGTTGATACTGATGGCGATTATGCTTCTATCTTACAAGATGGATTTGGTTCACTATATGTGACTCAAGTAGACCAAAACGGAAAAGCTAACACAGAAACAAGCCCAATGTATGTACAAGTTGTTGATTCAAATGTAAGTGCATTAGAAATTGTTGATTATGACACCGCAGCAGCGGTTGCAGCAGACGCAACATCTAATCATGATTATGAAGTAACAGCAACAAAAACCTTAAAAGTACATAAAATTGAGGCAAGTGCTAGTGGAGCTATGAAAATTGAGGCACAAGCGGGACCAGTTGCTTCGCTTGCTACCAAAATTGTTGGATTTACTTCAATGGCTAATCCAAATTTCATTTATGATTTTGCTGGAATCCTTGAAATCCCAGACACTGGGACAGGAACTTTACGTCTAATCCGAACAAACAGAGATGATGACGCAATGGATGTATACTCAACAGTAAGTGGGTATGAAGTATAAAAATAATTAGTGCCTGCTAGTTTATGCTGGCAGGCATTTTTTATAAAAAATAAAAACACTAAAAACCCCCTTATTCACAGGGATTTTTAGTAAAAGTTTCGGTGCGAAACTTTTTATAAGAGGTCTATATGAGTAAAAAATTAGAGTCTGGTAAAGTAAAAAACGAACAAAGAACTAGTCGTAAAATTAAAAAGAAAGATGGGTCTGTTCTTTTAGAAGAAATTGTAAAAGACAAAGATACAGGCAAAATAACAAAACATACTATTGATGGCAAGTCTGTAATGAAAAAACCAAAACAAGAAGTCGTGCAGATTACTAATGAAAATGCTGCACTTTTAACAGCTAAATTTTTAAATATGTTATTGCAACAAAATTTAAAACAATTACAGCTTTCTGAAAAAATAAATATGCAACTTACAGAAATGAATTATTACATGAGCTATTTAGAACCAGAAGCCAAAAGAAGCAAAGACAATGCAGAGCTTATTAAATACTTTGAGCAAAAAGGCTATCAAATAAATAGGAAGGCATAATATGGGCGATTTACCAAACAGAGGAGACCAGCATGTTCGTTTAAGAGATGAAAACGGAAATGCAGCAGGAATCACTAATGATGGAAAAGTAAAAGTAGAAACAACATCTTCTTCTACAAGCACGCAGATTGTAAAGATTAAAGGCGATACTACAGGCAATATTGCAGAGGTTACAGCCTCAGGCGAAGTAAAAGTTGTATCACCACCACCTGCTCCGCCTGCTAATACTGACCCTGTTAATCAAGTGGCTTCAAGCTTAGTAACTTCTGTCGCTGGTGTTGATACAATTTACACTATTACAAATTCTAAAACGCTTACAATTCAACGTCTT
Source organism: bacterium (assembly GCA_024222485.1). Classification (GTDB taxonomy): domain Bacteria; phylum RUG730; class RUG730; order RUG730; family JAAEPJ01; genus JAAEPJ01. Next base: position 19,620 of record JAAEPJ010000059.1, read on the forward strand.
TCAGGCGGTGCAGAATCAAGCAATAGTGGCTCTATAATTGAATTATATGAAGACCCTAATGGCGATAAATCAGTAATGAACTTAATAGACGCAATCTTTGTAAATGGTAGTTCTGCTCAAAAAGACCTAAATATTACATATACAGGCGATGGCACAAGACGCATTATTTTAAGACGCCGTAATTTTGGCGGTGGTTCTTATGAAATGGTTTGTCGTTGGGCTGGATATGAGGAGTAAAAAAATATGGGACAAATAAAAGTAAACTGGACAAAGTTTAAGGATGTATACAACACATTTGAGACCCCTATATCATACCTTGAAGAAACAGAGTTTTACGATATATGGATGTTTGTAAATGGACGAGAATATATCACAGTATTACCAAAAGAAACACCACGCTCAAGCGATCAAGTTGACTTTGAAGATAATTATAAATCATCTGTAGCAAATACAATCAATGTATGGACGAGTGCAAGAGCAACATCAGCTGGCGAGTTAATTATAGCTCAACCCCCACCATCCGCACCACCAAATACAGTGGCATTAAGCAAAGATTATTTTGACGATATGGCAAGCCAACAGAATGATTATTACACAATTACAAACGGAAAAACATTAGTCATTCAAAGATTTAAGGGTGCAGCGGAAGAAGCCAATGACTCTACTAAAATTGAACTATATGAAGATGTAAACGGAGATGGCAACACCTTAAATTTAATAGAACTTATGTACTTAAATAGTAGTCAACACACTTTTAACCTTGATAAAGAACTGATTGGAGATGGCTCAAGAAGGGTATTAATAAGACGTACCCCTTATGGTGGAGGAGCAAGAGAAGTTTTTGCAAAATGGGAGGGCTTTGAAAAATGACAAATACTGTAAGAATATCTTGGAGTGAACTAAAAACTTTAAAAAATACTTTTAATGTACCTTTTTATTTTTTTTAGAATGAAGAAATATACAACGTTTGGATAAACATAAATGATAAAGAATTTTGCTCAAGATTACACAAAAATAGTGGAGTTGATGTTACTGATTTTGAAGATTTTTATATGCCTAATGCCAATCAACAAATAGATAAACCCTATAAATATGTTCCTAAAGTATTTCATAGCTCAGTAGATAATTCTATTAGTTCAGGACAAACAGAAACCATCATAAATGAAGATATTGTAGGGCAACTAGATGAGATTATGATTAGAGTACAAGATAGCGATATGGATGTGATACTAGAGATTGATGGTGAGGAAGTCTACAACTTTAATCTTAAAAAATTAAAAGATGATTATGGAGTAAAAGTATGAGTAGTAAATCACATGGAACACTAATAAGAATAGGCGTAAGCTCTAATGGCAAACAATTTTTTGACAAATATACTGTACCTGTTGATGTCAAAAATAATATCACAATAAAAGTAAAAAATAACAAATCAAGCTCTAAAAAAGTGTATTCGTATATTGTGCGAATGAGGAAGTTATCATGAACAAAAATATATCGTGGAATGAATTAAAAATAGTAAATGGTGTCTGGGGATATAGTGAAGATAATAAAGAATATTCTGTCTTTAAAACTGATGGAAATAGAACATATACCATTTCTTTTGATAAAGAGGAATACAACGCAGAAGGCACGGACTGCAAAGACTTTTATGACAACTATAAAACAGATATAGACGAAAATAAATATCCTGTAGAAATAAGACGAGCTAATGATAATAAACAAACCCTTCAAGTATCTTCGAGAGAGATTGGAATGTTTTTATTTTGGACATCTTGTTTTGATAAAACTACCGCAACAACAGCAATAGGCGAAGGTGATAGATTACTTTTAGAGTTAAACGATACCGATACAGAAAAGGCTATAGAAGGTAAATTTTTACAAGATGTTTTTATTGAAGATGGTGTAGTTTATTTTGAAAATGCACCGCTTGGGGCAAATATTTCTTTTGCGGTTGTATGTCCGATGGGTGCTTATTATTACAAACATTTTGATACTGGCAAACCCTGTTCTCATGATAATTCAAAGGCAACTATTGCTCAAGCAACGAGTGAAATTATCCTTGCTGAATTTGTTAAAAATGTTCTTTTGTTTGGTACAAACACTCAAGGCATTACATTTGATTCATCAGATTTCAGTAAAATTTCACAATATTACAACATAAAAATCACTGTTAAAAATGGTGATACAAAAGCCAATTTTAAAGTTTGGGCTATGCTTAAAGGTTGTAGGGAGATTTTAACGAATGATTAGACGTGGCAGTCTTATTTTATTTAAAAATGACACTGGTATTTTTGCTAGATTAATCCGGTTTTTTACACAGAGTGAATATCACCATGTGGGGCTGGTTATAGGTACTCAAAAACATAGACAAGGGTTAGTTTTACACATAATAGAGGCAAAAGTTTTAAAAGGCGTAATACTCACTAAATATGTTTATAACAACTCTGATCATTCTATATATGAGCATATGAGTATGACTTTAAAGTTAAGACATAAAATTTGTAGTGAAGCCTTTTTATATTTAGGAAGTAAATACGATTGGGTAGCTGTGATATACAAACTTTTTTTAAAAATTACTTTTGGGGATAGAAGAAAAAATATTTTAAACGATAAAGACAGTTATTATTGTTCAGAATTTGTAAGTCAATTATTTGCTGAAAATGGGCTTTATTTTAGCAGGAGAATACCTATTGAAAATATTGAGCCTGTTAATATTGCGCTTTCTAAATATACGACAGAGGTTTTGGCATGATTGAATATGGAGCAATAGCTGATATTCCAAAAGATGTTGAGGTTACAGTTTTTACTTTAACAAATACAGAAAAAACAAGATATGTAAGACAAATAGGAATTACAAGCTCTGTTCAGTCTTTATGGTTTATCTATAAAAATATGGAGCTACTTTTAAGGCGTAGATTAAACGCTGCTCAAGCTTCTTTGGATATAGCATTATTTAATCTTGACCTTGAAATAGGCGATATTTTAGACATAAAAGTTATTCATTTTGATAATGATTTGACCTTAGGAAAATTTAGTAACGAAGTAATAATAACAGACACAAAAGAGGAAGAAATAGGCGATTTTGGACTGACTTTACAAGCTACTCTTTTTATAGAAACTGAAATTACTGGAAAAATAGAAACAGAAAAAGGTTTAACAGGGAAAATATCTCTTGAAAGAGAACTTATAGGAAAGCTAGACACATTACCAATTTTAAAGGCTAATCTTGAAAAAGAACAGTCGCTTATTGGCATTATTCAAGGAGTGGAGATATGAAACTAAATTTATTAAAAGGCAATACAGAAACCTTAAAATTACTGATACAAGATGAGAACGGAAACGCATTAACAACTCTTGGAACTGCAACAGCGGTTCGTTTTGTATTTAAAGAAGACCCAGAGTCAGCAGATCAAGCCTCCGTTTTACTAAAAACATTAACAACTGACCCATCACCAATAACAATTGATGATCCAAGTCAGGGCTATATCAAAATACCTTTAACAAAAGATGAAATGGATATAACACCAGGCGAATATTTTGTAGGAATACAAATAGAATGGGACAATGAGCATAGAGAACTTAAAAAAATACTAATCAATGGAGCAGAAATAGAAAAAGTAAGAATAGTACAAGATATAGTGAGGGGCAGTTAATGGAACAAGTTATAGCAAAAATTTTTACAGAGAACGGACTATTAGCAGGTGCTTTTATTCTTGTATTGATAATCCTATTTTATTCAATCCCTAAAATATTTTATTTTCTTATTTCAAAAATAATGAAACAACAAGATGAAAATTGGCGAACAGTAGTAAAACAACTTGAAAGCATAAGTACAAGAACAGCGAAACGAGAAGAACAGCACCTTACAGTTATGGCACAAATAAGCAATGGTATGGCTGAGTTTTTAAACGAATTACGCTTATTTAGAAACGATAATATGAACGCTCTTCAAGTATGTAAAGATAATTTATCAAATATAAAAGCAGAAATAGAAAGAAATAGAATGACCTGCAAAGAAGAACATGCAAGGTTAGAAAAATAAAAACTGGAGGTAAAAAATGCCAAGATTTTCAAAAAGGTCAAAGCAGGCACTAGAAACATGCCACGAGGACTTACAAAAATTAATGAATGAAGCAATTAAGTATTATGATTTTTCTGTTCTTTGTGGTTATAGAGGAGAGGAAGCCCAAAACAAAGCATTTGAGCAAGGATATTCAAAAGTTAAATTTCCTAATGGTCGTCATAATGAACGCCCCTCAACTGCTGTAGATTGTGCCCCATATCCTATAAAATGGAATAGAGAATTTAGATGGAGATTTGCTTTTATGGCTGGAGTAATAACTACAGTCGCAAAACAGCTTGATATAGAAATAGAATGGGGTGGCGATTGGCAGAAATGGAAAGATAGACCACATTTTCAATTAAAACTTAAGGAGAATAAGTAAAATGATGAATGAAATTTTAAATGCAATATGGCAACATATTCAACCAATGATCGGAGAAATTATATTTGTAGTGATTAGTATTATTTTAACCAAAATAGGAATGCCGAAATTGTTTAATAAAGGGCTTGGATTGCTTTTTAGTTATATTCCATATAAACCAGTGGAAGCAATGGCATGGGGTCTTGTAAGGCATTTAGCAGAGAAATATAAAGATGAATTACCAGGACAAGCAAAAGCAGATAGAATATTTAAAGAAATCAAAGAACATTATGCTTGGTTTCCTGATAAAAAATTAATGGCAATAATAAAGACACAATATAGAGCTTGGCAAGGACAATTGGTTGAGGAAAAAAAAGGCAGATTGTGTCTTAAATTATATAAAACTTCTAAAGTAATAAGTAAAATATTGTCTTATGTTGAATATGGAACATTTAAAACATCTTTAACACATCAAACTTATACAGGAATTAAATTTAAAATTAGATGGTAATTTATTATTTTTTTCAAATTTCTATTTTGATTTATCTGGAAAATTAAAAAAATGTCTTATACATATTCTGCCGCATCTATTAGCTAAAACAGAAAAGGTCTCACGGTGAGACATTTATAAAATCACGATGGGTTTGTATCTAAATAATATCTCCCCAAAAACTAACTTTTCACGTCTTATACATAGAATATAATAATAAATTATATATAGATTAAAAGTTATACATAAAAAATTCACTCTATTTCTCTCTCTATGGTCTTGTATATAAAAACCCTTCTTTTACTATGGTTTTGCATATAAATCAAAATTCAAAAAACCCTTTAAATAGAAGGTGTTTTTTGAAAAATCAAAATTTACATAATAGATGTATTTTAAATAATAGATGTATAATACATAGCAAAATGATTTAAAAATAAAAACTTAAAAACAAAACATACCTTTTAAATTTATAAAAGAGTTCTTACTATTAAAAACAATAATAAATTTGAAACATTTCATATTTATACCATAAAATATAATTTTTAAATTATACAAGTAAACAATAAATAGCATCTTTTTATAAATTGCACTAATTTAAAAACACTTTTATAACAATATTTTTTTTAATAGCACCGATCTTAAATCTGCGGACAAAACAAAGTGGCGTCCGTAGATGTAGAAGCCCATTTGAAAAATGGTCAGCTAATGCTGTAACAGGCTGAAGCTACGGACAAAGCAAAGCGGCGTCCGTAGAGGATCACTCAATTTTATCAGTAACAATCAAATAAATATATTTAGATTTTTTGCAATATTAATATTTATATAATTATTAAACACCCTCTAAAACACTTATATACAAACCCATAGAGATAGTGAAAAAATAATTATGTTGTAAAGGGGAAAAATATAGGTATCATAAGAAATAGTTTATCTCTAAATAAAAAATATGTATACTTTGATAAGAATAACAGCATATAATATAAAATATATGATAAGCATGTTAAAATTGTAAAGGAGAAAAATCAATGTCTATGCAAGACGAAGATAAGTTTTATACATCCCAACAAGCATCTGAAATTATGAAGTTAAATGAATTAACTATTTGGAAATTAGCAAGTTCAGAAATAATCCCTGCTTTTAAAATAGGAGATAGATGGAGAATTAAAAAAAGTTTTGTAGATGAATGGCAATATACTGCTAGCGAAATCGCAGAATATTTAAATATAGGAATAAATGTTGTTTATAGGTTAGCTAAAAAGGGAGAAATACCTTCTATAAAACTAAGAGGAAGCTGGCGATTTAAAAAAAGTGATTATAATTCATTAAAAGAAATTTTTGCTAGTAAACCGAAAAATTAGGAGAAAATGTTCGTGGCAGAATTAGAATCTATTTTAGAAAAAATAAAAAAAGTCACTAAATCAAAAGATTTAAATGATAAAACAGTGCGTTTTATTCAATGGGCCGTAAAAGAAATAGGGCCAGATAGAGTTATGGCACAATTATCTGATACAGAAGATATTATCAGAAGTAATGAAGTTAAAACTACACCTATACAAGTTTTTATTGGTTTTTTATCAGAAGTATTAGATATACAAAAAAAATCTAAACCTAAGTCTGATAAAAAACCAATAAAAACTTATTTTGATCAAGATCAAGAAAGTTTAATTAATAGGTTTGAGCAATTAGAAATAGCAAGAAGTGTTGATGATGTGCAAGAAGATAGTTTAATGGAATCACCTTATGCAGATTCTCATTTCCCCGTTATTGCTGGCATAGATGCTTCTTGGTTTACTTTAGCCAATAATCGGGATAAAAGCGATAAAGTTAAAATAATATTAAGAACAATGAATGGTGACAAAATAAAAGCAAGTATGGTAAGAGGCAGAAATAGGCCGAACTCAGAAGAAAAAGGTATCTTAACAGTTTATCATGCAAAACTGTTTTCAGCTTTAACGCTTGCATGGGTTCAAAAAGGCAGTCCGTATAGAAAAATTAAGTCTAAAGATGGGAATTTAAAATATGTAGAGTGTGTTTTATATATTACAGCACGAGAACTTGCTCATATATTAAGATGGAAAAGTTTTGGAGGAGCAGATTTAAATCGTTTAACAGATTGGTTAGATCATTTACACACAAGACCATACTATCTTGATTTAAAAAAAATCAATGGCAAAGGATATAATTTTAAAATTTTAAGAGATGTGAACTTAATAGATTATACAAATAAACAAGGAAGACAAGAAACGTTATACGAAGTGATTTTTCATCCTTATATTAGTGGCTTATTACTTGATAGACGTGCAGCAACTAGAGCACAAGATTTAATTTATATAGATAACCAGTTGGGATTTTTAACTAAGTTTCATATTGAACCACGACTTTTAAGCCGATTTAAACAAGGTAAAAATCATTATGATAAAACATTGACAAATTTAATAGAAGCAATGAGTTTACCTAAGGCTAGTTGGCATAAATATCCATCGCAAAGGAAACAGGTTTTTGAGAAGGCTATAAAACATATTGATAATACAAGAATTACTGAAAATCAAATTTTAAGAGTTAGTATCAAAAAAGGAAAAACCGATTATTTATTAGTTGCTCATGTTGAAAGAAGAAAAAAAGAATTAAGCTATGACCTTAAGGAGGGGAAATCATGAAAATTATTTCTTTTGTAAGTGCAAAAGGTGGTGTTGGTAAAAGTACATCAGCATTATATTGTGCATATATACTTTCTAAATTTTATAAGGTTTTACTTGTAGATTTAGATAATCAAAATAGTTTAACTAGATATTTTATTAATACTCATAAAGAAATAAATAATAAAACTATACTTCAAGTTCTTTTAGAAAAAATTTCTCTTAAAGAAACAATTAAGCAAGTGTCACATAACTTAGATTTTATCCCTTCTGATGAATTTTTGGAAAGTTTAGATGCAGAACTTAAACATCAAAGAGAATATAAACTTTTTTATACTTTAAAGCCAGTAATGGCAGATTATGATTATATTATCATAGATAGCCCTCCCAATTTACCTGTTCATGCAAAACTAGCAATTTCTATGAGTAATTATATTGTTATTCCGACTCCTCTTTCAGATTGGGAGATAGATACAATTCCTATCGTCATAAATTATATAAAAGCATATGGAATACAAAATCAGACAACTATAGGTATTTCATTAGATAAATTGAGCATTGTTCCTACTTTAGTTGAAAATAGGCATTCAATTTCAATTACAGGGTTAGAAAGATTAAAAGCAGAATATGGCAAAGATGTGATAGGGTCTATTTCCAAGAGAGAAGAAATTAAACAGCAAAAAACATATAGAAATATAGAAAATTTAGAAAAAACTTTAGCTTATGAGGAGTATTTAAAAGTTGTAGAGTTATTATTAGATAAAAAGCTAAGTCAAAAAAGAAAAACTGTAGGAGCCAAGTCATGAGTATTACCGAAGAACTCAGAAAAAAACAAGCAGAAAGCAGTGAAAGAATGAAGCATATGATATCTCCTCGTTTAGAACATACTTTATGGGGAACAGTTTATGAAATACCGCTTATTGCTATTAAAGAAAATATTGAACAGGCTAGAGAGCAATATGATGAAGAAAGTATAAAAAATTTAGCTGATAGCATAAAAAAGGGGACATTATTTCAACCTATTGTTGTTACTCCAGATGGGGAGAATTATTTAATAGTAGCAGGGCATAGAAGGTATAGAGCATATAAAAATTATCTTAATTTAGAAGTTATGCCTGCTATGGTTAGACAGGATATTGATAAAGATGATTTATTTCTATACTCACTAATAGAAAACACTCAAAGACAAGATTTAAATTCTTTGGAGAAGGCAAAAGCATTATTTAAATTGAAAGACCAATATAAAACGAAAGATATGATTGCATTTACAGGTTATTCTAAAGCAAATATTTTAAAATATTTACAAGTTTATAAAGAAATTAAAGATGACAAAAAGAAAGAACAGAAATTTAAAGAATTAGGGATTAATAAAGGATATTCTTATTTTTGTAAACCTAAGAAAGAAAAAAAAGGACAAGAAGCAAAAGGAAGATCAATTATTATTAATATTAATAATGAAAAAAATAAAAAAAATATAGAAAAAGCATTAAGACGATTAAAAGAATTTGAAGATTATTTACTAGATATTTTAAAACAGTTTGAGAGTTAATTATTTAAAGGTCTCACCGTGAGACTTTTAAGAAAAAACTCTATGGGTTTGCGTATAAAAAAGTTTTAAGGAGATTATGAATGTCCGATGAAAAAAGAGGTCAAGATAGATACAGGGTGATGGATGTATCTGTGATTCATACAGAAGATAAAAAAGATACTAAATCTAATGATGTTATGATTCAAGATATGAGTTCACAGACTGTTAGAATTAATCCTGCTAAAGATTTTTCATTTAGTGACAATATGATTTTAGAATTAAAAATTGATAAAGATAAAGTTTTAAATATTCCTCTTTCTATAGATAAAACACGTCATTCTAAAGATGGTACAGATTATATTTTTCATTTTAATGAATTAGATTCTAAATATACTAACCATGTTCAAGAATATTTAAGTGCTTTTGAAAAAATAGAAGAATGGAAAGAGCCAGTGCAAGAGCATAGAAACAATAAATCTAATCGTATCCCTATTGATTTATCTATTAATGTTCAAGATGATCAAGAATATTTAGGACGAATTTTGAATTTGAGTACAACAGGGTTGGCATTTAAATTAGGAGGCGTACTCAAAGTAGATTCTTTATATAATTTAAAAGTTAATATCTCTAAAAAATCTTCAACAATAAATATAAAAGTACAAATTTCAAGAAAAGATGAAACAATAGATAATGAAGGAATGATTTTATATGGGGCAGAAATTATTGATATAGAAGAAGAAGATAAAATTTTATTGGGGAGAATTTTAGATAAGGCTGAAAATGGTTATTACCGTATTCCTAATGATAGGCACTTGATGGATGCTGTTGATATTCCAGAAGCAAGAAGAGAGTGGCTGAATGAAAAAATAAAGAAAAAAGGAATATTTAAACATATTACAAATTATTCAATAATCCCAGAAAGCATAAAAGGAAACATTGAAAATTTTATAGGGACAACTCAAATGCCTATAGGAGTTGCAGGCCCAGTTAAAGTAAATGGTGAACATGCACAAGGTATTTATTATGTTCCATTTGCTACAACAGAGGGGAGTTTAGTTGCAACTTATCAACGAGGAATGCTTGCAATTACCAAAGCAGGAGGGGCTAATGTAGTTATTAGTAAAAGTGTTTTGGATGTTTCTCCTGTTTTTAAATTTGATGATGTTTTTCAGGCAAAATTTTTTACTCAATGGGTGGCAGAGAATTTTTTTTATATTAAACAAGAGGCAGAAAAAACTACTAAACATGGAAAACTTTTGTCAATAAAACCTTATCAATTAGGTATTAATGTTATTCTTAATTTTCAATATAATACAGGTGATGCAATGGGTCTTAATATGGTGAATATTGCAAGTGATGCAGCCTGTAAATATATTCAAACAAAAATAAAAACCAATGGTTATTATTTACGGTCAAATTTTTCTTCTGATAAGAAAGCTTCATTTTTCAATTTAATTAATAGTTATGGAAAAGAAGTTCAAGTTGAAGTGACTTTATCAAAAAAAATTCTAAGGAAATATTTAGGAACAACAGCAGATAAATTTTATGATTTATTTCATTTAGGAATATATGGAAGTATACATGCAGGGATGGTTGGAGCTAACTGTCATTTTGCAAATGGATTAGCGGCAATGTTTATAGCATGTGGACAAGATGTGGCACAAATTGTAAATGCAAGTATAGGAATGAGTATTTGTAATAAAACAGCAGATGAAGGTGTTCAATTTATGTTGAAAATTCCTAATTTAATTATTGGTACAGTTGGTGGTGGTACTAATATAGGTACTAATAGAGAATGTTTAGCTCTTATGGACTGTGAAGGTTCAGGAAATGTTAATCGTTTAGCTGAAATTATGGCTGCAAGTCTCTTAGCTGGAGAAATTAGTATTTCTGCTGCTTTAAGTGCAAATACTTTTATTCAAGCACATATTGATAAAAGAGACTTAATTTCTAAGGAGTTAAGCTGATATGAATAATTTATTTATTTTTGCTCTTTCATGTTTTACAACAGCTGTGTTGTCGTTTATTTTAGGAATTTTTATTATTACTAGAGATTATAAAAGGTCTTTATATAAATCTGTTTTTTTATTTTATCTAAGTGTTTTTGTTTGGACATTAGGACTAGGTTTAGAAGTTATATCTACCGATAAAAGCGTAGCTCTTTTTTGGTCAAGATTTTTGCATACTGGTGTTATATTTTTAGCTCCTAGTTTTCTTTATTTTATTTCTACATATGTTAAAAGATTAGAACAAAATTTAAAATTTATAATTTTCTTATATTTTATAGCAGGGATATTTTTTATTTGTAATTTATTAGGTTTTATTGTTCCTGATGTGAGTCCAAAATTTTATTTTAATTATTATACAGAACCAGGTTTTTTATATTGGTATTTGTTAGGATTTTTTATTTTTTGTGTAGGATATTCTTTTTATGAATTATTTCAAGATTTAAAAAATGCGAATTCAATAAGAAAAAATCAAATTTTATATTTATTACTTTCAACAAGTATTGGATATACAGCAGGTTCAGAAACTTATTTGCCTGTTTTTAATTTATCAGTTCCATCTTTTAGTATGTTTGTTGTGGCAATTTATCCATTTGTAGCGATTTATTCTATTTTAAGCTATAGATTGCCAGGAGTTAAATTGGTTATGGGACGGATTATTAACCCTATTTTATCTACGATTATAACTTTATTAATTATTATCTTATCTTCAAAAACACTTTCTATGGATGTTCATCCAATAATATACACTATTTTTATTATTTCAATTTTTTACTTAGTTTATATGATTATATTTAAAATTACACAACATATGGTTTCAGATAAAAATTATGATGAATTGTTATTGGAACATATAGAAAACTTGATAGCAAGTACATCTAAAGAAGAAGTTTTAGGTTTTACAATGGATGTTTTAAAAGATAAAAATAGTCCACAACCTTCTAATGTGAATATATTTATAGAGTCTAGTTTGAAAGAAGGATTGCCTATTTATAAAAAAGTTAAATTTATTAAAAATGAAAAAGAAGGAAGAGACATAGCATTAAATTCACATTTAGTGCAAATATCAAAATCTTTTCAGCTTAATAATGAAAATAGAATGGAAAAATATCCTATTTTTATTAAAGATACATTAGAAGCACTTTACTCGGATGTTGAAGCTAAAACTTTGAGAATAGAATTAGAAGATCTAGATGTTGAAATATGTTTGCCACTTTTAATAAAAACAAAAGAAGAAAATGCAATGCTTGTAGGATTTTTATGTTTAGGTGAGTCAGAAGTTTCAGATATTTACGAATCTCAAGATTATGATTTTTTCAAAAAAATTGCTCATCAAACAGGACAAGCAACTGTGCAAGTAGAAGCTAGGAATTTGATTGAGAAAGAAAACATGCAAGCTTATCAGCATGGATATCAACAACATCTTATAGATACAATAAAAAGATTAAGTGAAACACGGAATATAAATGATTTTTCTCAAGAAGTAATGTCTGTATTGCAAAGAGAGGCAGATGTACAATATGCAAGTATTTATATTTATAATATTGATAAACAAGAGTTTGATCAAAAAGGCATGAGTGGAAATAATGGAGTAAGTATCCCTCGTTCAATTAAAGAATCTGACCCTTTAATTCATATTTTAAATCAACATCAAAAACCTATTGAATTAGAACAAATTGAAATATGGGCTGAATCTAAAAGCAAAGATATGCTAAAAGCCTTAAATATGGCTAAAAAATTGCACGGTTTAATGTTTAGTCCTATTGCTTCGGATAAAATATTAGGGATCATTGTTTTAGGAGATAAAAAAGAAGATAAAAAATATGCTTTAAGTGAATGGAATATATTACATATAGTTTCGGATTTTGCTGCTATGGCAATACAAAGTATGTTATTTGCAGAAGATATGGTTAAGGATAAACTAACTAGAGTATATAACCAAGGGTATACTCCAATGTTAATTCAAAATTCTATGCTTGAAGCTATGCAGACAGGGGAACCGACTTCTTTATTATTTACAGATATAGATAATTTTAAGTCTTGGAATGATAAATTTGGGCATGAAAAAGGGAATGATGTTTTAAAATTTCTAACTTTATGTATGAGAGAAACAGCACGGCCAAGTGATATATTAGGTCGTTATGGTGGTGAAGAATTTATAATTATTTTGCCTAAAACAGACAAGGAAGGTGCAGAAATATTTGCAAATAGATTTTTAGAAAATTTAAGACAACATCCACATAATCCAGGGCATGTAACAATAAGTGCAGGTATTTCTACTTTTATTCCAAATAAAAAGAAAGAAGAAACCAAAGAATCAGAAGAAACAGTTATACATGATATGGGTAAATTGACGAAAAAGTTTGTAGATATAGCAGATAAAGCAATGTATATAGCAAAAAAACAAGGTAAAAATAGATATATTTATGGCAGAGCTTTGAAAATAGGAGAAGGTTTAGAGGCTTTTATCGTAGCTGATAATAAGAAAGACAAGGATCTTGCTAGTTTAAAGACTTATTTTAAACAAGAAGGCTATAAAACAACAGTTTTTTCAGATTTAGAGACAATTAGTGCAAGTTTAGATAAAACGGTTCCAGTAAGTATTATAATTTATGCTGATTTATTAAAAGATATCGATATTGAAAAATTTATACAAAAATTAAAAGAAAAAAATACAGTTCCAATTGCAGTTATAAGTTCTAATGCTGAATTAAAGGCAAAGTTGGCTTCATTAGATATAGAAAGATTTTTTTTGCAACCAGTTAAAATATCAGAAATAGAAGACTGGGTGAAAAGGTTGAATTGATTTTTAATCATGATGTGGCAGAAACAAATAAATAAAGGAATAGAACTTTGGAATATATAGCACATAGAGTAAATACAATTAAAAAATTATCAGATTTGCCTAAAGAATATGGTGTGGAAATAGACTTGCGAGATTATAAAGATAGATTGATTTTAAGTCATGATCCTTTTTGCGACGGTGAAAATTTTGAGGAATATTTGAAAAATTATAATCATGGAACAATGATTTTGAATATTAAAAGTGAGAGAATAGAATTTAAAGTTTTAGAGCTTTTAAAAAAATACAATATTGATAATTATTTTTTCCTGGATTCGTCATTTCCAATGATAAATCTTTTGACAGAACAGCTGAACGAGCCAAATATAGCGCTTCGTTATTCTGAATATGAAGGGCTTGATACGATTTTGAATATGCAAGGAAAAATAAAATGGGTTTGGGTTGACTGTTTTACAAAAAATCCATTAATTGAAAAAGATTATAATATTTTAAAAGATAATGGATATCAAATATGTTTTGTGTCACCTGATTTGGTTGGTAGGCCAGAAGATATCGAATCATATAAACAAGAATTTTTAAATAATAATATTAATTTAGATGCTGTTTGTGTCAAATATAATAATTTTGATAAATGGAAGTAAAGGGATAAAAATGTTAAAAAACCAAGAAACAAAACAAGATAAAATTTTATTTATTTTAATGTTTATATTTGTAATTTTCATGTTTGCTTTTAAAGAGATTTTAATTCTTTTTTTCTCGGATTATAAAAATTTATATGCTCTTAAAAATGTCGATATAAATACCTTTGAAGAAACATTTTTATATTTGCCTATGGTTCGAGATTTTACATTTGATAAATTGGCTTTTATGTTCGTGAAATTTCCACCGATTACTTTTTTTGTTTATTCTTTGCTTTATAAAATAACTTCAAGCTTTAATGTTCTGTTGTTTGTTTCACATGTGATTTTTCCCTCATTATCTTTTTATTTTATTTACTTAATTTTTAAAAAATATCTTTATAAATCCTGGGCAGCACCACACAATATAAAATAGCTTCTGGTTATCAAGGTGGAATAGTTAATAATAGCAGTTGGTGGACAATAGTCCCAGGGGCTACGCTTGAAGGTGGCGTTGAATCAGTTACTCCAGAGAAAATGAGCAAAGAAGAGTTGTTATCCGCAAGCAGTGAAAGTGAAATTATAAGAGGCTTAAAAGAAAATAGAGGTTTAAGCTTAAAAGATAA
Organism: bacterium; assembly: GCA_024222485.1. Classification (GTDB taxonomy): domain Bacteria; phylum RUG730; class RUG730; order RUG730; family JAAEPJ01; genus JAAEPJ01. The sequence continues at coordinate 34,750 of JAAEPJ010000059.1, forward strand.
TAATGGGAATTTTGAAATTATAAATGGTCGAAGAATATTTTATGATTACGAAAATAGACCTATAAAAATTATTAATCAAGATGGTAGAAAAATTGAATATATGTATGACTTTGAAGGCAATCGAGTTAAAACAATAGAAAATAATGTAACAACTGTATATATTGGTACAATTTATGAAGAAAAGCCCGGAGAAAATATTTGCTATATTTATGGTGGCAATCAAAGATTAGCATTAAAGAGTAGTGTAGATGGGGTAATGTATTTTCATGGTGATCATTTAGGATCTACAAATGTAATAACAGATGAAAATGGTAATGAGGTAAGAAAGACAACATATCAACCCTATGGCGCTACATTTGAAACAAGTGGAAGCAAAAATAATGCAAGGCAATACACAGGACAGGTTTATGATGGGAATGTAGGTTTGTATTATTATAATGCAAGATATTATGACTCAGAGCTTAAAAGATTTATTACACCAGATACGATTGTGCCAAATCCGTACGATCCTCAGAGTTTAAATAGATATTCATATTGTCAGAATAATCCGATTATTTATGCAGATCCAAGTGGCCATTTTTTGACTGCGATTATTGTTGGTGCGGTTATTGGAGCACTTACAGCAGGTACAGATGGATTTACTAAAGACTTAGATGAATTTGATTGGCAAGCAGCTGGAGAAGGAGCTTTAGTTGGTGCAGCTATTGGAGCAGGAGGTTTTGCTCTTGCAGGAACTCCTGGTGTTGTTGGGGGAATGGGAGGAATGATCTCTGGTGGAATGTCGGCAAGTAGAAATGGTGGAGACCTTATAACTGGGATGTCTGTTGGAGGGGCTTTAGGTGTTTTAGGTGCAAAAGGCGCTTCATTTGTCTCTTTTGGTAGTGGAGGTTTTTGGTCGACTGTTGGGCAAGAAGCAGTTAAAGGTTCTATCTATGGTGCATCACATGGTGCAGCTTATGGGTATGCAGGAGGAGCAGGTAGTACACAAAATATATTAGATGGAATGGGGCAAGGAGCTTTACTTGGAGCAGCAGTTGGGGCTGTAGTCGGAGCTGGTAGTTATCAGTTTCAAGGGGGCAAGGAATATTCTTTTATTAATAAGGGCAAAATGCAGGATGTTTTAAAACCAGCTACAGGCATAGAAAGTAGTAGTTATCATACTCAAATGAGTCTTCTTGAAAACACAAGTAGTGCAGTAGGAAAAGATGCTGCATTCAGTCTTGTCATGGATACAGCAAAAGATATTGCTTTCCAAGAAGGGAGTGGAGGGGTCTTTTCAATTACAGTATCTCAAGAAATGATTTTAAATGCATCACCATATATTTATAGTGCTGCAGGTGTTTATGCACCTGAATATTTTAGTGGTAATTGGGGAATTTCTCTTCCATCTTATAAAAAGAAATTTTAAATTTTAATAATGAGGAATATTAAAGTATGAAAAAAATATTTTTACTTGTTTTTATGTTTAGTTTTTGTTTGCTTGGTTGTCAAATTTTAATTGATAGAGCTATGGATGATGTGATGTCTCCAGTCATTAGTAATCAAAAAACTCTAGCAAATATAGAACTTAAAATATATGGGACAAATTCTAAAATATTATTGGAATACGATAAAATAGTTAATAAAGACAAAACTGAAGGTATTACAAATATTCCGATAGAACCAGCTTTTGAAAAAATTGATATTTCATTGCCATATTCTAAAATATTTGAGCTTTATTATAAAGATGAGTTGCATTTTAGAATCACCCCAAAGAAACTAGAAGATAAAATTAGAGTTGAAGTTTGGGAAGATGATATTTTGAAAAAAACATATATTTTAACTAATATAATGCCTTTACGTATCAGATGGAATTTAGATACATCTAAGATATATTAATTAAAAAATATTTAGGTAGGATGAAGGTGAAGATGAAAAAAATGTATTTAATTGCAAATTTATTGTTTGTCGTTTGTTTGTTTTATGGATGTGCATCAATATCAAATTTGTCTAAAATTACTGTAGTAAAGCATGGGAATACTGTTTCGGTGATTTCATTTGATATAAACAAATTGAAATATGATGAGAATTTATTAGGATATACTTATAATAATAAAATTATTTTAGATACAGTAGGTAAGAAAATTCGTGATAAAGAAACAGCGATTAATGTTTTACAATTTACTTATAAAAATAGGGGAAAAACTACTAAAGATAAAATAATTGGTGGTGTGAGTCTTGTTTATATGATCCCTACTACAATGTTAAATTTTGGATTTGAAACTACAATGGCAATTATTAATCTTCCTTTAGTCCCCGCTTATAAATATTTTTCTCATCAATTTATTAATTCTGTTTTTGATAATTTCGAAAAAGGAATGGCTTTATTGAAAGAAAATAATTTAAAAGAAGCTAGGATCCACTTTATTAAAGCATTAAATTATGAACATAGTTTAATTTATACTTCAAAAATTTATTATTTAATAGCTCGTACCTACGAATTAGAAAATAATATAAATCAAGCCATACTTTATTATAGGTTATTTATAGATTATAGTATTAGCTTATATCCTGCATTTTTTAAAGAATATAATGCTTCATATCTACATGATTCAAAAATACTTAAAACTTTATTTAATGAGGCTGAAAATAAAATTAATATATGTCAAAGATAAAAAATAAATGAGAAAAATTACTTTTGTCTTTATATGTTGTTTATTATGTACAACCCTTTATGCAGAAAAATTTCAAATTAGTTTATGGACTTTATACCAATTACACTAATAAATCGTACAAACTAACTTTGTCAAAATGTTTATCTACTGTGTTAGATTAAACTCAAATAGCTAGCTATTCTCACTTAATCTGCCTTGTAGCTAAATTTTTCACTTTGTTATTTAGTCCTATTTATTAGTGTAATTGGTATTAGATGTTAATTTTAATTTATTTTTAAGTATGATTACTTTTTCTAATGAAAAACCTTTAATATTTTTATACCCAGAAACTTTTGATAAATATGGTATGTTAAAAAATCAATTTGGGACAACATATCAAAAGATAAGTTAGAATTTTAAGATTATTTTTCTAGTTTTCAAAGAGCTGCGGCAGAGGGCAAAATGTATAAACCAAATTTAAAAATAACATCAACAATATTAAATTATTTAAACGATATAGCAGTAGACCGTGCGAAAGTCTTAGATACACCCTTAATTCGCAAATGGGAAGAAGATTTTAGAAAAGAAGCTATTATACAAAGTACGCATTCAAGTACTGCGATTGAAGGCAATGGGTTGTCTATAGAACAAGTTGCTAATTTGCTATTAGGGAATGAAATATACTGTACCCCATTAAGAAATTTATAAAAAGTGAGAATATTAATATAATAAAATCACTTAAATTAATGGAGGTCCTTTTAAAAAAATGAAAAATAATTACTCCTCTCAAGACAAATTTAATATTGTGCTAGAAGCA
>JAAEPJ010000060.1 GCA_024222485.1 bacterium
CTATATTTTTCTATTGCTGATCTTCCACTTTCATCGCCATCCATGAAGAATATAATCTCTTTAAGATTTTTTAATTGGCTCAGCGCCAAGCTGTGTTCTTTATTTAGTCCATTTGTGCCATACAGTGCAAGTACTGGATATTCTGTATTCTGTTGTATTGATAATGCATCTATTATGCTTTCTGTTAGTATTAATGTTTTTATGTTTGAATCTGGATAATTAGGATATAATCCTTCTCTATTTGGTAAATAATAATGTTTTCCATTTTTATCGTTTATTTTTCTGCCATAATAACTTACTATTTTCCCTTCTTTATCTTTTAATGGAAAGATTATGCAGTCTCTTAATTCTTTTATTGTATCGTAATTATAACCTAGTTCATCTAGATCACTCAATTTTCTTTCTTTTAGATACGTTTGAGCTTTGGGGCTTTGTATTAGGTTTTGATGCAAAGTTCTAAAAGTTTTTTTTATGCTTATTTCTACTTTTTGTTCTTGGATTCCTAGCATTTGCTTCGCTTTGTTTATCGATTCGTATTTGCTTCTGTTTTCTTTATGCATTATAAAATCTATTTGATCTATGCTTTTGCCATGTAATTTGCAGTTACTTGAAAAACAAAATACCGTATTGCTCTCTTCATAGATTTGCATGCTTGGAGTTTTGTCTTCATGGAAGGGGCAGTTTAGCATTTTGTTTTTATTTGCTTTTAAACCGTAATGGCTTAGTACTTCTTCGATGCTTAGGCTTTGCTTGATTTCTTGGATGGTCATAGTTCATTCTTTAATGGTTGGATTATTAATAGCTCTTCTCTTACTAGGATATCTACGATCTCATCTTGTTTAAAGCCGTTTTCTTCTAAAAATTTGCCGGACATCCTTAATTGTACTGTCTCTTTTTTGCCCTTGCGTGACACTTTTGTCAGTTTTGTGCGTTTATTGTGTACTTTTTTATTCATATACATTCTCTGCTAA
>JAAEPJ010000061.1 GCA_024222485.1 bacterium
AACTAAGAAACTCCAACTACTGCAATACTAGGCCAGGGATAGCAGATATCGTCTCGGCACTGATGGTTGTATTTCCATAGACACATGATCTTGGAGACTCTGTTTTCATATTGCAATTCAATCTCATTGGATATGAATGCAAGTGTCCTAAAAGGATAAGGAAGGCAAGCATCTTTTTTTAATACTTTTTATACAGTTTACTATGCCTACGGCCATACCACCTTGAGTATACCAGTTTTCGTCTGATCACTGAAGTCAAGCAGGATCGGGCCATGTCAGTACTTGGATGGGTGAGTGCCTAGGAACACATGGTGTTGTAGGCTTTATTTTTTATTTTTCTAGGCTATCTCTTTTCATCGACAAATGGTTATCTGTCAGGATAAACAAACTAAACATGACTTTATTGCAGGAACTAAGAAACTCCAACTACAGCAATACTAGGCCGGGGATAGCAGATCTCGTCTCGGAACTGATGGTTGTTTTTTCATAGACACATGATCAGGGAGACTCTGTTTTGATATTTGGATTTTATCTAATTCTATATGAATGGATGTCCTAAAAGGATACGGAAGGCAAGCAT
>JAAEPJ010000062.1 GCA_024222485.1 bacterium
AAGCATAAAAAGCATTGCTGCCGCTATGTGTAAGGCACAGGGAGAAATGGGCGGGGCTTTAAAAGGCGCAAACAATCCCTTTTTCAAGAGTAAATACGCTGATTTAGGCGAGGTTATTAAGGTTGTAAAAGAGCCTTTCGCCAATAACGGGTTAAGCTTCGTCCAGTTTCCTATCAATGACGGTGATAAAGTTGGTGTTGAAACTATCTTGATGCACGAGTCGGGCGAATGGTTATCAGGTAGCTTCACAGTGAAAGCGAGTAAGCAAGACGCACAAGGGGCAGGTTCAGTTATCACCTATTGCAAGCGCTACGGCTTACAAGCTATAGCAGGAATACCAAGCGAAGATGATGATGGTAATTCGGCTTCAAATAAAGGGCCAACTGTGACAGATATGTCATGGGTTAACGCAGTAAAGCAAGACCCTAAGAATATAGAACAAATTACAGACGCAGTATACAAAACTAGAATTCAACTATTAATTAAAGAAGGTTACTAAAATGAGCAAAATAGCATTAGCACTTAAAATCAACTTATCACAAATCGACATGGCGCGAGCTTTCCAAGGCAAAAAAGGTCAATACCTAGATGCCACTATCTTTGTTGAAATGGACGAGTTAGACCAGTACGGCAACTCAGGGATGATTACACAAGATGTAAGCAAAGAAGAAAAGCAGCAAGGCGTTAAAGGCAATATCTTAGGTAACGGTAAAGTATTCTGGGTTGAAAACGGTCAAGCACCACAGCAAGCAGGGGCGCAACAACAAGGTGGGTTCCAACAACAGGCACCGCAACAAGGTGGATTCCAGCAGCAACCAGCACCGCAACAAGGATTTCAGCAGCAACAGCAAGGACAGTATCAACAACAGCAACCAGCTAACCAAGGGTTTCAGCAACAGCCGCAACAGCAGCAACAGCAGCCTACATTCGATGACGATATCGCTTTTTAAATCAACAACTTAACACGCTAACAAGGACGTTAGCAACAAGGAGAGAGAAGATGGAATTAAGCGAAAAAATAAGAAGATATAGAGCAGACCGCCCTGATGAGCGGACGATGGACGAGCTTAAGCGCCACGCTTTAAAGTTAGAATCTGCACTTGACGGGTTTATCACTGAGCATTGCGAGAGAGCAGGAGAGGAAGA
>JAAEPJ010000063.1 GCA_024222485.1 bacterium
GAGAATACTGAAAAGAAAGAGAGAAAGGGAGGAGGGTGGGAACTTTAAAAATTTGAACGTTGTCGAATCAAACCTGTGTTTTCTGAGTTCATGATCGATATGAAAACGCAATGCACAACATGCTATATCATGGCACATGGCACAGCGTGATACCTGACAGGACAATACATAGAAGAACACCTTCCCCCGGAAGTATTAACTGCTGTTAACCTCTGCGCGCCTAACAGATATTTAATACTCTTCCGGGGTAAGGTATCAGGAATTGGGCGGCAAATGAATCAGCCCTAAATTCTGCCTGATCAATATGACCTGTATGGGCGGTGATTGAAACAGGGAAAATATTTCCGGCCAGAGGACACGCAAGTGTACCCACCAATCACCAACCATAAAGGTAACCCTAAGAGCTAACCTTAGAACCCAGCCTCCGAAAATAGAAAGAGAGAAAAGAAAAGCAAGGAAAGGAATAAGTAGGATAATTTTGAATAACAATACAACGAAATCATGGCCAAAGGCCAACGGCACAAAACCAGCGGCAAAACTGCCAGTTTTTGGATAACAATACAACGAAACCATGGCCAAAGGCCAGCGGCAAAACTGCCTGTTTTTGGATAACAATACAACGAAACCATGGCCAAAGGCCAGCGGCAAAACTGCCACTTTTGGATAACAATACCACGAAACCATGGC
>JAAEPJ010000064.1 GCA_024222485.1 bacterium
AGTTCCCCATGAAACTTAGTGAAAACTTAGCCCCGTAATAAGAGTTCACCTCAATTTCTTTTAAACTACGCATTTCCCATTGAATAAAACGGTTCTGTTAGCTCTAAAACGTTGTAAACAAACGTATTACAACAGTTCTGTGCATGGGAACAGTCTAGAACTTATTACACCGAGGGTTTCTTATAGTTCTCAATGAAACTTAGTGAAAACTTAGCCCCGCAATAAGAGTTCACCTCAATTTCTTATAAAGTACGCCTTTCGCATGGAATAAAACGGTTCTCTTTGCTCTAAAACGTTGTAAACAAACGTATTACTTATAGTTCCCCATGAAACTTATAGAAAACTTAGCCCCGCAATAAGAGTCTGTCTCAATTTCTTATAAGGTACACCTTTCGCATGGAATAAAACGTTTCCGTTTGCCCTAAACCGTTGTAAAAATACGTATTACAACAGTTCTGTCAATGGGAACAGTCTAGAACTTATAACTTCGACAATTTCTCTTAGTTCCCCATGAAACTTAGTGAAAACTCATCCCCGCTGTAAGAGTTCACCTCAATTTCTTATAAAGTACGCCTTTCGCAT
>JAAEPJ010000065.1 GCA_024222485.1 bacterium
CGATCAGCTGGGGAGCATTGACTAACTTACCGGCAAATCTTGATACAGATTCAACGGATGACTTTGATGGAGCGTATGGAAGTTTAAGTGGGTCCCCAACAAATGTTTCCTCTTTCACAAATGATGCTGGTTATTTAACGGCAATAGGAGGGGATATAGCCACGGATCTAGAAGTAGCAGCAGCGACCTCTACGATCAGCTGGGGAGCATTGACTAACTTACCGGCAAATCTTGATACGGATTCAACGAATGATATCACGACTAGCCAGATCACGGATATCGGCAGTGGAGAAGTAATCAAGGCAACAGAGCGAGTGAAGCTAAATCAGGCAATAATAGTGGGAGATAATATCAGTGATTTGGTCAATGACTCTTCTTATGCGACAAGTACTGAAGTAGACACAGCGACCTCTACGATCAGCTGGATAGCATTGACTAATTTACCGGTAAATCTTGATACAGATTCAACGGATGACTTTGATGGAGCGTATGGAAGTTTAAGTGGATCCCCAACAAATGTTTCTTCTTTTACAAATGATGCTGGTTATTTAACGGGAGTTGGAGCTGAGATAGCCACAGATTTAGAAGTAGCAGCAGCGACCTCTACGATCAGCTGGGGAGCATTGACTAACTTACCGGCAAATCTTGATACCGATTCAACGAATGATATCACAACTAGTCAGATTACAGATATCGGCAGTGGCGAAGTAATCAAGGCAACAGAACGAGTGAAGTTAAATCAAGCAGTAATAGTAGGCGATAATATCAGTAACTTAACTAATAATTCTAATTATGTCACAAGTGGAGCGGCAGTATTTACAGGGACAATCAACACAAATAGCAATTGGATATCAGGTGATGGTGGCAGTGAAGGGATTTTAGTAGACAGTGCTGGCAATGTTGGTATAGGTAGCGATACAACACCATCAGGTAGTTTACAAGTAACAGGGGATGAGGTTCGAATAGGATCAGATGGCGGAACGACGATTAATAATGCTACAGGGGATGGGGATCTTTATGTTAAGAATACTTTAGAAGTGGATGGAGTTAGTTATTTAAATACGGTTGTTATGACTGAATCTTTAACCTTACCGATGACATCAAAAACTGCAAACTATACACTAAGATCAACAGATTACCTTGTAATCGTAAATCCTGCAAGTGCAACGACAATGACTTTGCCAACTGCAAGCGGTATTGGCGGGCGTGTTTATGAGATCATTGCTATTGATGGAGATCATGGTACAAATACTGTGACTATTGATCCTTCTGGTACAGAAACCATAAGTGGAAACTCTACATTTGTTTTTGGCAATGACTATGAGTCAGTCACTATTATTTCTGATGGCACGAACTGGCTAATTATTTAACACCTAATTACTATGATCATAGAACCTTTAAAGTTTCTTTATAAAAGCTTTCCACTTTTTGCTTGAGTAAAAGGGATCGCTCAGAACAGTTATATTTAAAAGTTTATGCTACCAATTAGTTTAATATTTTTGTATAATTTTTGAAAAATTTCAGCTAAAGTATAAAGCTTGTTTTAGGTATATATTTTCTTAGGAGATAATATTTCAATGAACCAAAATTTTGATCAAATTTTTTCAGTAATAAAAGAGGTTGAAGATACAAATAGTAATAAATTATCTGAATTAAAGAATAATTTAAAAGAAAAAACAAAAGATTTGCGTAATAATTATAACCAAAAACGCGAGGTAGAGATTGAAGAAATAGATAAAAAAAATGAAGAGCAATATTTGAGTGCAAAAGAAGCGAGTATTTTGAATCATGAGAAATGGAATACGGAAGTTAAGACAAACATAGAAGAATTAAGAGGACTATATTCTAAAAATAAGCAGGAAGCATTAGATTTTTTAATGAAAGGCTTAAAATAATTTTATCAAGAGAAAGGTTCAACAAATAAATGGCAATTAGTAAAATAAAAAAACTTAGTTTATTTTTTTTAAAAGAACAAACAGATGCTGTTTTTCAATTTTTGCAAACAAAAAAAGTTCTTGAGTTAAAAAAAGAAAACTTAGAAAAATTTGAGTTAAGTAATTACGCTAAACAATCTCAAAATTTTTCATTGTATCTCTCAAAATTAAAAAAAGTTATTAATGTTTTATCTAGGTTAGATAAAACGAAAAAAACTTTCATGCAAAAATTAAGTGATAGGATTACTATTGAAGAATCTGATTTTTTAGAGCCAAGGAATGTTCAAAATTTATGTTATAATTTAACTAAAAAACTAAATTTGCTTGATGAGTTAGATCTTAAACAAATAGAATTTTCAGAAAATATCTTAGATATTAAGCCTTGGATATCAATTAAGACAGATGTTGATGCATTAATAGCCAGTAAATGGACAAGAACTTTGGCTGCAATTTTACCTATTGCTGAATATACAGATTTTTATGCCAAATCTATCATAAAACCTATTGAGATTATTGAAGTTTCTCGGACGGCAAAAGAAGTTTACTTTACTGTAACAGTTTTATTTAAAGAGCTAGAGAAAGTGAAAGAAGAAATAGCTAAGTATGGCAAAATTTTACATTGGGAAGCATTGGAGGGATCCCCTCTTGAAATTTATAAAAAACTCGAAAAGTGTCGAGCTGTTTATAGTAAAAAATCTCAAAACTTACAAAGAAAAATTAGAAAAAATATTAAATATTTATCTGAATTTAAGGTTGAATATGACCGAGTTTTTAATGAATGGTTAAAAGACCTTGAAAAAAATAATACCTTTTTTGGGAAACATATTGCGGTGATAACTGGCTGGATTCGTGAGGAAAATGTGGATGATTTAAATCATGATTTAGAGGAGAAATTAGAGACTATTTATTTATTGACTGAAGAGCCTGATAGTTCTGATGAAGTTCCTATTGCTTTTGATAATGCTGGGTTTTTTGAACCATTTGAGATTGTTACAGACCTTTATGGTCGTCCTAAATATCATGGTGGTATTGATCCCACGCCATTTTTGGCACCATTTTTTATTTTATTTTTTGGTATTTGTTTAGGGGATGCTGGCTATGGTGCATTTTTAATTATTCTAAGTTGTATATTTTTATGGTTATTTAGAGATAATAAATTTGCTAAAAAAAGTTTGAAACTTCTGCTTTTTATGGGTTGTTCATCGCTTTTAATTGGTTTAATCACGGGGACTTTTTTTGGTAATTTAGTGAAATTTTTACCAGAAAGTATGGATTTTTTGAAGAATATTTTAGCTAAATTTGTGCTTTTAAATCCGTTGGGAGATCAGGGGGCTTTGATTTTCTTAGGGACATCTCTTGCTATCGGTTACTTACAAATATGCTTTGGGATTATACTTAAGAGTTGGATGTTTATTAAAAATCGAGATTTTAAGGGATTAATTTTAGATGGGTTATCTATTTTTGGGGTACAACTTGCCTTAATGCCGATTACCCTTTATTATGTTTTAGGTATTAAGCTATTGCCGGCAAATATTATGTTTGGGTTTGTCATTCTTTTGCTTATGAGTATGGGTATTATTGCTTACAAAGAATGGACGGCTAATGAAGGAATAGTAATTAAACTTTTTTGGTGTTTATATGGTAATTATGCCGTTATTACTGGTAATTTTTTGTCAGATACGCTCTCATATGCCAGACTTTTTGCTCTTGGTTTATCTGGCGGACTTTTAGGATTGGCTGTTAATGAAATTTCTGGTGTTTTTAGACCGATACCTTTTGTTGGAGTTGTCTTTATGATCATAGTTATGGTTATTGGTCATTTATTTAATTTAGCAATAAGTTTTATGGGTGCATTTGTGCATACCTGTCGTTTGCAGTATTTAGAATTTTTTACGAAATTTTTTGAAAGTGGCGGTAGAGAATTTAAACCATTCAAACGAGAGAATAAATATACGATCCTATCATAGGATTATCTGTAATTTTTTTTCTAGGATTATAAATACTTTTTTAACAAATTTCTAAAAGTATTGTTTTGGGGATGTAGCTCAGCTGGGAGAGCGCAACGCTGGCAGTGTTGAGGTCAGGGGTTCAAGCCCCCTCATCTCCAATTTTTTAAAACTACTAATCAGAAGGCGATAGTCGTCGAGAAAATCTTTAAAAACATCTTTAAAATTCGTAAAAATCAAATCAAAAATAATTTTTTTATTTTGTAATTTTTGATAAAAATTATGCCTTTTTGTAATCTTTTGTTGGCAAAATGTTGGCAAAAAAGTAATATAAACTTATTCATAAAAATAAAAAGGATAAAGTTTATGTTTTATAGAAAAAAAAGGGGAAAGAAAGGTGTTTGGCATGTTTATTGGCGTGAAGATGGGAAACAGCGTAGTAAAGCTGTGAGTACAGATTTGCAAGTTGTAAAAAAATTTGAGATAGCATTAGCTGTTAGACTTCAAGCCCAAAAATCTGGCATGGTTATTGACAATGTAAGTTTTGAAGATTTTTGCAATGAGTATATAGATAATTACAGTAAGCTTCATAAACGACCTAGAACTGTTAAACAAGATTTAGTAAAAATTAATAACTTTAAAAAATACTGTCCAGAAGTGAGATTTGTTAAACAATTTAATGAAGATTCTTTGAATGATTTTAAAATTAGGCGAAAAAATGATGGTATAAAAGAAGTCACAATTAACAGAGGGCTTGAAACTTTTAAAAACATGATAAAATATGCCTATAAGAGAAAATATATTGACAGGGATTTTTCTAGTGATATTACAAAATTTAAAATTCAGACTGCACCGAGACAGTTTACTTTGGATGCAGAACAAATTAATCTTTTATTAAAAAGTAGTCGTCCGCCATATAAAACAGCAATTATTTTGGGGCTTTGTACAGGATTAAGAAGAGGAGAGGTTTGTCATTTAGAGTGGTCTGATGTTGATTTTGAGAAAAATACATTAAATATAACTGAAAAACCTCATTTAAACTGGGCTCCTAAAAATAATAGTTCATATCGCAAAGTTCCAATTCATCCTGATTTAAAGCAATATTTGTTAAAACTTTATGAGGAAGCAAAAGGAAAAACAAATTTTGTTTGTTTTTATCCTGAAAATAATCATCCTTTAAAAGAAATGGCTTTAAGTGCGACTATAAGAAAAACACGAAAAAGGCTAGGTTTACCAGATGAGCTTTGTTTTCATGCGTTAAGGCATACCTTTGTTTCAATAATGAGTGAAGAAGGAAAACCAACTTATCATATTTCAAAAATTATAGGGCATTCAAAAACAGCAACCACAGAACAAATTTATACTCATTTAAAAGATACAACTTATTTTGAGTCAATTGAGGGGATTGATTTTTTAGCAAAACAAAAAGTTGAAGATTAATTTTTAATTTTGGATTTTATTTTTTCAATAGCAAATTCGATCTGATGAATGATTAGCATATTTTTATTTGCGAGTTCTTGATCTATTGGTTTTTGTAATTTTTCATTTTTTACTCTATTTGCCTGATATTCGTTCATATCTTCAAATATAGTGTAAATTCGCTCCATTTCGACATAAACATCATTAGGGATTTTAAATTCTTTTTTTGTTAATGCTTTTATAACCTGCCATCTTAAAGTCTCATATTGAAAGGGATATTGCCCTATGCTAAAAGATAAGGTTCTTTTTTTATATGAGCCTGCTTTTTTAAAGAGTTGTTGCATTAAGTTTTCTTTGTATTTTTGTAGTGCAAAAGAGATATTGAGATGAATTATGGTGTAGTTGTATTCTAGTTCTTCTAAAAGATATTTGTATGGTGAACCGTCAATTGCTATTGGTTCATGAGCTATTAATCCAAGCCCTAAGCGGTTTGATATATCTCTGCTTGATAATTTAACATATGGCTTTTTAGGGAGTGATTTATATACTAAAAAGCCTGCAATTAAAACCGCTATGAAAGTAATTATTAAGATTAATTTTTTAGCCATTAAAATAGGTGTTTATTGTTCTTCTTCTATTTTGGGATAGCTTACTTTATCCGCTATTATAGCTTCGCCTAATTCTCTCCCTCGTGATTTAGACCAGCCATTTTTATAATATTTTTCTCCAACTTCGGAATTTATGATTTGATAAGGCATAAGAGTAAACTCTTGTTTTATATATTCGTTAATTTTTTTATTTTTTTTGGCTTCATAGTAATCAGCCCATGTATTTGGATTATTTTTTATGCTATTAAATGTGTTGATTGTGCCACCTATGTAATCATGTTTTAAAATATGATAAATTCTTAGTTTCTCTTTGGAACTAAATTTTTTGCTTAAATTTAGTTCTTTTTTATTTGTTAATTCTATAAATTTCTTTAAGATAGTCCCCTCTTTGCTTATATAGCCATGTTTGAATAGGTCAGATTTAACTTCTTCTGGGTTTAAATCAATTTTTCGAAAATTTTCTTCATCGTAAGCATCTATTTTTCTTTGCTCATTTAAATATTCTTTTTTTGTCTTGCAGTTAATTCTTCTCGATTCATTGTTTCTATAATTTGAACTTGGTTTCGTCCTGAATCTTTTGCTATATATAAAGCATCATCTGAAGCTTCTATTAATTTATCTTTTAAAACTTTTATTTCTCTATTATTTAAATCATCTATAATTTTTGTGTCATGTAATGTTGCTACACCTAAGCTTATTGTAATTCCTAGTTTATGTTTTTTTTCTAAATCTAAAAATATTTGTTCGTTTTGAACACCTTTATTAAGTCGTTCAGCAATATGTTTTGCCTCTTTTAAAGTTGTGTTTGGAAGTATAACACATATTTCTTCTCCGCCATATCTAAAAGCTTCATCTGTTGGACGAATTGCTTGACTTAAATATTCGCCCATTGCTTTTAATACTTGATCTGCTTGAAGGTGCCCAACTTTTGTATTAAATATTCTGAAATGGTCTATATCTAAAATAATAAAGCTTAATGGGTTTGCGTCTTTTGAAGCATAAACAATTTCTTCTTGTAATCGTTTGTGTAAATAGCCTTTATTGTACAAGCCCATTAGTCCGTCCTTTAAAGCTTTATCTCTGAGAGTTATCGTATTTATAATAAGAGGAGCTATTTCTAATAAAAGACTTATTTTTTTTATATCATCATCTGTGTAATTTGTTTTGTTTTGTTTTTTTCCAACAACAATAAATCCAAGAAAATTTGTTTGAAATAAAGAGCCCACTAATTTCCCATTTATTTCTTTTAAAAATTTAGCTGTTGCTGATAATTCTTTTCCGCCAATATTTTTAGCCCCTTTGTCAATAGAATCTACCCTTAAAATATCTTGTCTATCTTCTAGGTAAGATATTACTAAAGAATTTTCTCTAATTGTTTTATGTATTTTTCCAACAATGCTATGATAGGAATGTTTTATCGAATTATGTCGTCTTTCTTTTTTATTATTTATTTTTTGGATGTCTTGATACTCATATATATATATTTTTTCATTATAAAGATAAATTGCTACTCCTGAGGCACCAATATCTTCATAAAGCAAATCATCAACATATTTACAAAATTCTTGTGTTGTTTTTGCTCTATTTAATTGTTGAATAGATGTTTTTAAATCATTTCTGTATTTATTGGTATGATCATGGGATATATTTTCCATTGTTTTAACATTTGTTATTCCGAATTGTGTTTTTTTTGTAATTTCTTCCAAGTAATGAATATCTTGTTTATGATAAATCGTATTGTCTTTTTTTTTGCCATAACAAATTATTCCCATTAAAAGACCATTTAAAAAAATAGGAAAATAAATTTCATATTCTAATATTTTTAATGAAGCAACCAAATTTTTATCTTTATTAACAAAAATTATGATATCTCCTTTTGGCTGGCTTTATTTGGTTATTGTGATCGACTGGTATTCCAAAGAAATTATAGGTTATCAAATTAAGGCTCAATCTAAAACGGATGATTGGTTATCTGCCTTAAATATGGCAATTAA
>JAAEPJ010000066.1 GCA_024222485.1 bacterium
CATCCGTAAAGTTAGCTAGTGAGCTACTAAAGTTAGGATCCACAGGTGTGCCGAAATGCTTATTACCTTTAGCCATTATATCTCCTCTATACCAAGTTTAGGTGCGCTTATATCTGTATCATCAACAACTATCTTAAATACTGTCCCGTTAGGCTCACCTACAACGTTTAATGTTGTTTGCTCGTTCCTTATATATATAGGATGGGTTATTTTAACTGTATCCCCTGTAAGCACGTTGTGAAAATACCACGCACCGTCACTATCAGACATGAAATGCAAGTGCGCCGATGGTTCAGCCACATCGACACGTCTACCGCCGGGTAGTTGCATTCTAATTGACTTGTTACCTGTTAATCGCCCAAATACATCATGATAAGTAAAGCTAGTCACGCCTGCACCCGTAGTTACAGTATGAGTAGTCTCCGTCATAAGCGCTGATGGTCTTATGATACAGTCTTGCGTTGCTTTTCTGTGTACCTCTGACGAGTTAAAATCAATCTCTTTGATTTCACTTGATATAGAGCGAAAGTTTTCTCCGTCAGATATTACCACCGATTTGATGCGGCTTTTATCCCCATTGTAGAAACCAATAGGAACGCCTATCGGGCAATCAGTAGGCGCCAACACTTCTGCATCTAGTTCAGACACCTTA
>JAAEPJ010000067.1 GCA_024222485.1 bacterium
CTGCTAATTTTTGACTCATAAACCTAATTTTTTAAGATCACTTAATACTTGACCTATGCTTTTATATACTATACCTGTACCCCCTGCTGTATTCCATCTTCCAATTGTATCTTCTCTATCATCAATTAGAATATCGGTTTTAGCTAATTGTGGTTTAACAAGGTGTTTCTCCTTTGCCTTCTTAAAGTTAATACGAGGTTTTGAGGGAAACACGTCACCTGTATGATTTTTTACCCAAAGTATTTTTCCTAAATATGATTGTTTTTTAGCTGATGGAGATGTTAATAATTCATAATCATAATCTTTAATAGCATCAACTAAATCTGAGGCACCTGGCATAGTTGGGATACCAACCCAAAATTTAATTTTATGTTCTTCATCTATTAAATTCCAAAATGCTTTTTTACCATATTTATTTTCAAACTCTTTAGGTTCCATTCCAGATAAATCTCTAAAACGTTTATCAAAATCAGCAATAACACCATCCATATCAAGATAAACTTTATATTCGCTTTCTTCTTCACGTAAACGACCTAATTCCATAGCATATGCATTTAAACCAAATGGATCTTTTTTCTTACCTTCATTTAATTTATTACCTGTAATTGAATCTGTCCAGTTTCTAAATGTCATATTACCTCTAACGTATGCTTCTTTTTCAATAGCATCTAAATCTTCATCTTCATTAGTATTTGTAGTAGTAATATTATGTAATCTATCTTCTAAATACTGTATATGATGTATCATTTCATGTGCATATGAACGTAGTATATCCTTAGGATGTCTGCCTTCAGTATATAACACGATATGTTGTCTATTTGGGTCATAATATGCTGTTTTACCGAAAAAATCTTTAGCATTTTCTGTATCCCCATCTATAAATTCCATACTAGGTAGTGGCTCAATATTCATACCACTTTCTATCATATGATTAGTTAATTCAGCTACTTTTTCAATTATATCTATTTGTTGAGAATATGTAGCATTTTCTGTTATTTTATCTGATACAATATTATATATTTCTGTTCTTTCTTCTGGGTTTAACATCCCAGGTAAGAATTTTTGAAATTTTTCTTGTGATACTTTAGCTGCATTTCTTGCTGCAGTACCTGATACCCCACCTGAAGTGACAATAGTACGAAGTTCTAAGTTAGGATATTTAGATATTGATTTAGTACGTGATGTAATATCTTTAAAATCTTCTTCATTACCTTCTCTAGCACCTATAACCCACAATACTTCTCTTGTAGGATGTTCTTTAGCAAAATTATATACTGCTTTAATTGGGGGAATAGAAGTAGGTTCTATTTTAACTTTAAATGGAAGATAATTATTATATATTTCCCATATTAATAATGATTCAGATTGAGAAATCCCATTTCGTTCTTTATTACCTATAAAAATAATAAATTCATCTATTTCTGGATTTTTATTAAGTGCTTGTTTTACAACTTCAAAGTGACCAGAAGTAGGAGGTTTAAAACCACCAGCATATACTGCTGTGGTTTGTTTTTTTTCCTCTTCAGGTAATAACCCTTTAATTAATTCGTTTACTAAACTCATTTAGATAAAAATTGTTTTAATCTCATTTGTGCCTCTTCCTTAGACATAGTGTATTCAATTACATCATATATAAAATCGTCAGCTAACATAGCTTGAATTTCTTCTTTGTCCTTGGCCTTTCGTTCATCAGATTTCTTTTGTTGAGCTGGGGTTTTTGGTTTAGTACCTTGAGGAGTAAATGGTTTAAGATATTTTTTTATAATTTTATCTATATCTTGCATTCTATCATCTAATGTGTTAGCTACTGCTACAAAATTATTACCAAATAATTCTTCATATTTAGGTAAATTATCTGTTACACTTTTCCAAGTACGCATTACAATTGCAGGTGCTAAACTTCTATCTTCACCTCCTGATTTTACATATCTGTCTTGGTTTTGGCTTAATGAACGTTCTAAATCTGTATAAACATAAAGCATAAATGTATCATATCCTGCTTCTTCTAGTTCTGATTTTAATTCTGCTGTTTTTTTATATGAAGCTGCTGTACCATCTAGTATAAATGATTCTTTACCTGCTATTACTTGTTCTAATTCACCTTTAAATTGTTTATTAGCTGCGGCCATTTGTTTGGCTTGCTCACTTCTTTCTTCAGGTGTAGCATTTTTTAAATCTAAACTAACGTTAGCTTTTTTTAGTAAAGGAACATAGATATCATCTACATTCATTGTTTTTAGACCTCCTAAGTCTAAACCACGTAAAATATACCCTTTACCTGCTCCAGGTGCTCCTGCTAAGATAACCGCTTTTGGATTACCTTGTGCTTCTCTTAATAATTGTACTAAACTTATCATACTGTTGGTTTTCCCATTAATGCTTTGGTAAATACTTTACCACCAATTGTTCTTTTATATTCTCCATTACCTAACCACTCAATTTCTTTACCTTTAAGTACTTTACGTACTAATTCTTCATCGTTAATGGCTTCTACACCTTTAGCTTTAAAGATATCTTTTATTTTACCTGATACTTCAACGTAATATCCTCCGGATTTTAATTGATTGGCTTTATGGTTTACTACTTTAGATTTAGCTGCACTAGAACCATCATGTCCTGTTGCTGTAAACTTTTTACCTGCTGCTTTTGGTTTTGCTGCTGATACAGCATCAATTTCAGGATCATCGTCTAAATCAATTATTTCATATTCTGCATCGGATTCACTACCTGATACATTATCTGCGGATTTATAGTTAGGATGACCGCCTATTTGTGCATAAGCGTTATCAATTAATTTATAAATTTCTTCACTATAGTCTTTTAGTTCTGAGGCAGGAATAGTAACCCATTTATTTTTAGGGATATCTATTTCATTTAATAGATCTACTAATTTAATCATAATTAAGCATGTTTATTATACATATTGATAAAAACATCAAGTGGCGTTCTATGACCCATACCCTCAACTTCATCATACTTAGCATGGTTACCATAAACAGACCATAGTTTTTTAGTTGTTTCAGGGTTAATAACATTATCTTCAGTACCTAAAACAATAGTACGTTTATAATTTTGAGACCCATAATCTTCATTAAATTGGTAAACACTTCTTCTACCATGCAAAGCCGGATTAAATAATAAAACATCAACCCCTAATTGAGAACCAATAATATCAGCAACATAACCGCCCATACTAGAGCCTATAATCAAATCAGGCATACCTAAGGTAAGGATAAATTCTTTTAAATCTAATGATTCATAATCCATTGCTGGGGCGTTAACTGTGCCCACACCTGCTAGGAAAGACACTTTTTCTCCCCCTTGCTTACTTTCTAAACCGTGTAAATATACTATTTTTTTCATAACCTTTATTTTATAATTGTAAGTTCATCTAAAGCTTCTATGGTTCCTTCAAAACCTGGAATGTCTTTTATTTTAAGAGTAATATTATTAACTGGAATTTTATATGTTGATCTAACATTAAATAAGTTATAATCATATAATGAAATATACTTTTTAGTAATTTTTTCAACATTCATACCTGCACCTAGGAAACTACTTGCATCACGAACTGAATAATGTTTTTTTTCATCTGAATAAGAATAACAACAAAATTCATATTCTTTATCCTTATAGATAAAATTGAAACTTTCTCCGTCGTTTAAACTTTTAATTTTTTTACTTAAAATAGACATAACCTTTATTTTTAATTATTAATACGTGGTGAATATACGAAAGAAAGATTGGATTACCAACCTCTCTCGCATCTAAGTTCATATGCATCTTGCTTGGCTTGCGCTTGAGCTTCTATATCCCAAGCTTCATCTGCTGTGATACAAATTTCTTCTGTACCATTCCAAGCAATAGCACATTCATCACCACTTAACTCATCTGTAAAAAATCTTAATAC
This sequence comes from bacterium, assembly GCA_024222485.1. GTDB lineage: Bacteria > RUG730 > RUG730 > RUG730 > JAAEPJ01 > JAAEPJ01. Next base: position 3,911 of record JAAEPJ010000067.1, read on the forward strand.
TTGCATAACCTTTATTTAATGTGTTGACTTAATTATCAA
>JAAEPJ010000068.1 GCA_024222485.1 bacterium
TGACAAAATTGCAACTGATGTGTGGGATGCAAGATGAAAAATTACTCTCCCCCTCCCTTGAAATATTTTGAGCCTCCTTCATTTTCCCTTCAAGTCACCATACAGACAAGAAACAAAACCCATGGGATACTTCAAAGCAGTAGCAACAAAATAACAAAGCATTTTACCATATTAATGACTTTTTACAACACTTTTGTACTGATTTTAGATGACAACTCCTTCTCCAAAATCTTCTTTCTGATATTTTGACCATCACTCAAATCCCAAGTCATACATAATTTCTCCCTCAATTTATTATTGCTTGTTGTTATGAGCTATGGTGTCAGTAAAATTTCCTAAATTTTGCCACCAAAACCTTGTATTTATGAGCTGTCTGACAGAAGTTATGGGAATTTTAATTTAGGCCTAGCCCTCATAGCTTTGTAATTTTGCCGCCATTTTGAATCAGCCTGTGCAGTACTTTCGATAGTCTAGTGTACTTCAAAGTACACTATGAAGTATACATACATCGGATACATCAAATTATACTGGGATGATTGAAGTATACTTCAATGATTGTAAGAATGTAGAATCCTACTATAATAACTTTCGGCCAAGAGCCATGCACAAAAAGTTACACAGTTGAATGATGACCTTTTACTGTAGGGGTTTGAAAGTATCGAAACGGTGACGTAAACATGGCCGTCA
>JAAEPJ010000069.1 GCA_024222485.1 bacterium
TTAGATTCTAATCTCATAGTGGGGCTGGCCCTGCATTACGTAATCTCTGACCAATCACTTTCGAGAGTTTGATTTCGTCACGTTGCTTCTGACTAGCCCGTAGCAGTAGACTTTCTGTAATGAGCGGGGCACATTTGAAAAAGCTCCGAAATTCAATTCAATTCTGAAAAGTTCATAAATACGATGGTCTTATAACGCGAACCGTAACAATCCAACTCCAACTCTGATGACAAATAACCATTTCTCTCATCACAAATGCCATGCAGTTCATCTATTCGGCTCTAATCTTTTGGGGACAAACTTTTGGAAGCAGTGTAGGAAGCGAATCTGTAAGTTCTCAGTCAGTGTAAAACTTTAATAAACAGGATTATAGGAATTTAAGAAAGAGACCGAAGTATGTTTTTGATTTATCTTCAAATATTTGTTTATCTTAAATCAATATCCTAAATGGCCTACTAGAACGTCCGTTACTCCGTTCAATTTATTATAAAACCAAAAAAAA
>JAAEPJ010000070.1 GCA_024222485.1 bacterium
CAACAGTTTTCCCTGCAAGGTCAGGCAAGATAAGATTCGTTTTTTCTAAGGCTGGAATGGTTTCATTAGCATAGGAAAAACTGTTCATACTAACTGTTAAAAAAGCGATAAATATCGCAAAGCTAGTTCTTTTAATACAAAAGGAGTAAGAGCTTGTAGCTCCTCCTCTATGAAATAACTTTAACCTATCAAGTTTATTTCTGACATTCATACTCTTCTCCTTTGAAACTTCATTATGCCTTGGCATTGAAGATTCATTAATTTCTTCTCATTAACTTTGGTAATATTTTATCTCTCTTTACCTAAGTCTATTGTATGTAATTAATTTAATATATTTTTATATCTCTTCTATTTATTTTGGAACATTCTCCTTCGATTATAAAAAAAACACTAGAAATTCGATTATATTTAAGCAATTCTCCTTAAATATTTATAACTTTCTTACTATTCCCAATCAAAAGAATAATATATTATTTAAATAACATATCAGAGTCAAGCATTTTTATATTAAATAAATTATATTTTGAAATTTTTAAAATTTTAGTTGGAAGTCAATATAAACTATAAATCAAATAAAAGGTTACAATAAAACCTTATTTAAGACAAAAATCTTTTAGCTCACAATAAAAACAATTGCTTTTATCTTTAAAAAATTTCTCAGACTCTATATTTGTAATAAGAGTTTGAACCTCAGACTTAACATCTTGGTGATCCACAGGTATTTCCACGCCCTTATCAATCATGGGGTATATTAAAATCATCTCCACAACTTTTTTATTAAAAACAGCTTGGTACGCCTCTCTATAAACATTCATAGAAAAAATATATTTTTCCAAATTAATACGACTGGATGTTTTGTAATCTAGGACACGAACAACTTCTTCTTTGGGGGGATAAGTATCATCAACCCGATCAATAGTTCCCCTTACAAACCGTTCACCTATCTTCCAGCTAAAGTTTTGTTCTAATGCTATAATATTTTTTACTTGCCAATCATACGCATTAAACCAAACTAAAAACTTCTGTACTTTCTCATCTAGAATCGGAAAAATATTTTGCCCACATTCACCACGAGTCTCCAAAAATTCATGGACAGCATTTCCAAAATTAGCAGATGAATTATCTGTTGGAATTTTTAATTCTTTCTTTAAATAATATTTATAAGGGCATTCTTTATATAGTTCTAATTCACTTACAGAATAGAAATACTTTATTTTTTTAATAATTGGTTTAGCAATCGCATCATAAAAATGCTGGGTTTGTGGCTTAACACCTACAACATTAGCTATAACTTTTTGCCAGATATTAGAAGTTCTCGGTTTGTCCGCAAAAATACTAGCTGATTTCTGTGAAACAATATTTTCAAAAAGTTTTTTATTGCTCAAAATTTTTTCAACAAATTTATTATATTTACCATAGATCAAGTAACTTCCAAGAAAAAGTTTTTTCTTGGCTCTTGTTACTGCAACATAAAAAATCCGCTCTTCTTCTTCCTTAAAATCGGCTGCTAATTTATCCTTTAAAACTAATTTAAACACCTTACTATCTTTTAAAATCAATCCTTTATCATCATCAAAATATAATAAAGGTTGGCGATTATTAACAGATGCTCCAGCAACAAAAACTACTGGAAACTCCAACCCCTTAGAAGCATGGACTGTCATTAAAGTCACTGCATTAGGCTTTAGTATCTCATGTGACGAAAAAACTGGAAAGCCTTCGCTTGCTTGATTTGCAAAAAAATCCAAAAAGCCTAGAACTGAATAAAAAAGATTATCACGCTCATATACACGTAGAAGCATCCGCATTTTTTCGATTGTGTCATTTTGTCTATGATAGTCTGCTGTCTTTAATGTCTGAATATATTTAAAATATTCCAACTTCTCTAAAATATATTCAAATAACTCTAAAGTATGTATTTTTTGAGCTTGAAAATCCTTAATTATTGCATTAACAGTATCTGAGGAGATAATTTCTTTAAAAGAAACGGCCAATTCATAAGGCTCATAACCAAAGATAGGAGATAATAAAAGACGTGCGAAAGCTTCAGTATCTTGAACATTAACGGTCAAACGAAAAATACTCAAAAAATCTAAAGTCTCAGGTCTCCGACCAAAGGCTGATGCACCAAGAATGATAAAAGGAATCTCATATTTTTCCAATGCTGCTACATATGTCCAAACATTAGACATACTTCTAAACAAAATTTTAATATCCTCTGGCAGGGCCCCCTCGCTCACAAGCAACTCAATCTCATTGGCAAAACTTTGAGCCTCTTCTTCAACTGTATCCGATAAAATTAAATTAACAGGGGCACCAAGATCTGCTTTAGTAGATAACTTTTGATACAGGGGTAAATCAAAAAATCTATTAATAAATTCTACAATAGAGGCATTCGACCGAAAATTTCTTGATAAATTTAAAGAAGAATCTGACTTTCTCAGGCGGTAATCTAACATATTACGGTAGTTAGCATCACGAAAACCATAGATAGATTGACCAATATCACCTACTAAAAAATAATTCTCTTTATCTCGCTCTTGCCTTGCAGCGACACTTAACATCCTTAAAACTATATCTTGTGCATTATTCAAATCTTGATACTCGTCTATTAAAAGATACTCAATCCCCCTAGCATACTCTTTTAAAATAGCAGGATATTCTTGAAAAGTACGGTAAGTCTCAAGCAGTAAGTCTGCAAATACAAAATAATTTTCTGAACGCATCCAAGCATCAAATTTATGATAAATATCTGCGATAAATTTGCTTAATGGGGATACTTCTGACCTATCTAAAAATTTATCTGGGGTAATTAAACGGCTTTTAAGCTGCCCGATAAAGTGAAATATATCTATCAATAAATCATGTGGGCGTTTCAGAAATTCCATCCCCTTAAGGTCATAACGATCAAAAAGATCTGCGGACATCTCTAGAAACCGGGTTTTGGCAAAGGTTATATCTACTAACTCAAAGTCCGGATCAAGGTCTATTTGGATAGATATTTCTTTTAAAAAAGAGCTTGCCCAACCATCAATCGTTGAGATCCTAATCAAATGCTTAATCCGCTCACTTTCATTGCCCAAACTAATTTCTGATTCTTCCTGCAACTTGGCAAGAGCTATAGATATTCTTTCACGCATTTCATAGGCAGCTTTTCGTGTAAAAGTAACGGCTAAAACTTTACTAAAGGCATCTTCAAAGTCAAGACCTGAATTAAGAAGTTTTTTGAGGATAAAAATATAACGATTAACTAAAACAAAGGTTTTTCCACAGCCAGGTCCTGCGGACAAACAAACAATCCCTTCAATCGTTTCAATTGCAACTTGTTGCTCAGTAGTAAATTCCAATTTTTTCATCATATTTTCAGCCACTAAAGATACTCAGAATATCAAGTTGCACCTACTACCGACCCTTAACATATTCACTTGCATATATCCCTGCTTTAGTACCCTCTCCTGCAGCAACAGCTACCTGATATGGAGCACCAGTAATATCCCCAGCAGCAAAAACCCCATCAATATTCGTCATCTGTTTCGCGTCAACTTCTATATGCCTCAAAGTTTTTTTATCTAGCTCAATACCAAATTTTTGAAACAATTCAAAAGCACCTTTAGCACCAAGTTCTATAAAAATACCATCTACTTCCAGCTCAGTCTTATCTTCTAAAATAATTTTCTTCACAGAGTTGCCATCACCAGCAATTTCAGTAATTTTACCACGCCTAATAACCTCAACATTATCAAAACTTTCATTAAATTCAAGGTTATCTAGAACAAAATATACTTTATTAACAATTTTAGAAAGTGTATAGACGGCATCAATAGCAGAACTACCATCACCTGTAATAACAACATTTCTCTTTCTAAAAAACATTGCATCACAATCTACACAATAACTAACACCTTTGCCCAAATAATCTTTCTCACCTTTAACATGTAGTTTTTTACGACTGATACCTGTTGCAATTATCACTGCTTTTGCTTTAATAAGCGTATTATCTTCTAAGGTCAAAGTAAAGGAATCTTCCTCTTTCTCGACTCCGATAACATCTTTTTCCCGAAATTCAACATCAAAAGTCTTCGCATGACTTTTAGATAATTCCAAAAGTTCAGTGCCAGATTGCTTATCATAAAAACCAAAATAATTCGCGATGCCTGAATTATATAAAGAACTAGACTCTATTCTCCCCAATATTAAAGTTTTCATTTTCCTACGCGAAGAATAAAGTGCAGCTTGAATACCAGCAACACCTGAACCAATAATAGCGATTTGTGTTTCTATTTGCATAATTTATAAAATTTTCTTCTTTTATCATTCTTATCATAACAACTTTGAGTACCTAGATAGTTCCCAAGACAACCTCAAATTTATCAAACCACAATACCTAGAAAAGATACTCTTGATAAATTTAAGCTTTACTAATGTATAACAATTTAAAAGCTTAAAAACTAAAACTTAGAATAAAGCTCTTTTTATCATTTTTAATTAAAGATGCTTTTCAATAAAACTAACAAGCTCTTCTTTCCCCATAGCACCTGTTAAGACTGTCTTTTTTTCTCCCTTAACAAAAGCTATTAAAGTAGGAATACTCATAACTGAATATGAGCTAGTAGTATTAGGAGATTCATCAACATTAATTTTAACAAAATTACATTTCCCTTCATACTCTGCTGCCAACTCTTCAAAAACTGGAGCTAATACTTTACAAGGTCTACACCAGTCTGCAAAAAAATCCACAATAACCGGAACTTCTGACTTTTGAAGTTCATCCTTAAAATTTTCATCATTCCAATACAATACACTCATTAGACACTCCTTCTATCCTTTTTATCTTACAAAAACTATTCATTTAACCCAGTAATTTAAACTAAATCTGTCAATAATTTAAGCTTTAAAACATTCTTTAACTCAAATTAAAGGGTACAATTTACTTCTTCTATTATCTTAGCGGAACAAAAGATTTTAAGCAAATAATTCCTTAATAATATCTTTTAAATTTCCTTTCAAATATCATCTTTCAATGTTGAGAAACATGTGTTCCAACTATTATCTTAATTTTTTGTTTTTTTGTTAAAATTACATCATACTCAGGCATTTGTGATAAGACAATATCTTGTTTATCCTCTTCTTCCATAAGTTGATAAGTAATTTGAAAATCAAGCTGATGGTCCGTAAAAATATCCTCAGCTTTCTCTAAAAACAACCCTTCAACTTTTGGCATCAATTTAATGTCTCCAGAAGGTTCTCCCTTAGAAATTTTCAAATTTACAATAGAGCCTTTTCCTGCCAAAGAGCCACCATTTGGTGATTGTTTAGCAATAGCCCCTGCTTTAATAACTAAAGAATAAATATATTCTTCTTGCCCAATAATTGCACCATTATTTTTCAATGTAATTTCTGCAACACGCTGAGGCATACCAAGGACATTAGGAACTTCAATACTCTCATTACCTTTACTAATAACCAATTTTATTATTTTAGTAGACCTTACAATAGATTTCGCTGCAGGATATTGGCTTACTACAGAACCTGACGAAACCTTTCTAGAATAAATTTTGCTATCAATCTTAGGAACTAGCTTAACCTTGCTCAATTCTATTTCTGCTTCTAGCAATGTTAGGTTCTCAACTAGAGGGACAGTGACTTCTGGTTGCCAATGAACAATTTTTCCTATAAAAAAATCACTTATAAAAATAAAACATACAAATAGTATAAAAAATATAATAATATTTAAAATTCTTTGTTTATATTTATAAAAACTTATCAATTTTACTCCATCAAATAATCTTAAAAATACTTCCTATAATTAAAATTCATAAAACTATTAAATACCCAGATCAAAACTTAGTATATAAAGAATAATTTTCACCCATTAAAAACTTAAAAAATTCAACTTTGATATCATAATGTTAATATTTAACATTTTAAATGACAAGTTTATTTAAAATTACACAAATTTTAGAATATAAAAGCAAATATGACTACCAAAGACTTTATAAAAAAGTATATAAATTTTAAGCCGCTCGTCCAAAGAACTCAACAAGATCTAAGGTTTCTTGTTTCACAACTTCTTCTTCATACAATGATTTAGCTAAAAAATAAGGTAAAAGCGCTAACAAAACTTCGGCAATATTATTCCCCTTATCCGCGGAAATGCCTTTGCGGAGAGCCTCATTGATCGTCGTCTCAATTTTCTTCATCCCTACTTTGACATTCAACAAAAGACTAACCTCAACTCGAGAAGAAACTTCTGGCAATAAAATATTAACCGCTACGGTCTCGCCCTGAGCTCCAGCTAATTTCTCCCGTATCGAGATTCCATTTTCCCCATAACTATACTTATAAGAAATAAGCTCTTCAGAGACTACGAACGCTTCTTCTGTCACTATTTCTTTATTCAAGGACCTTGGTTCGCTCAAAAGACTATCATAAGTTATTTGGGTGATACTCTTATAATGTACCCCTTTTAGTCAAGAAAAAAATGGGAGAGTTTTATAAAGCAACTTTAAGTTCTTTATGATAATATTGATTAGGTGTTAAATAATTAAGGCTCTGATGTGGAAAATCATAATTATAATCATTTATCCAACGA